>JAJYHU010000061.1 GCA_021784615.1 Acidobacteriota bacterium
CAACCAACCCAAGCCCCTGAACCCGCGCGAGGAATTCGCAAAATCCTTCGAGCGTCGTCCAGGGGGTGAAAGCAATAAACGTGGGCGAAAGCGCCAGTCCTTCCTTGCGGAACAATTCCAGCACCTGAAGAAAATCCTCGTAGGTGTGCCCTTTATCAAGGCGCGACAAGGCCTCGTTATCCAGGGACTCGACGGCGCTGGTCACAAACAGGCACCCGGTCTGCCGCAGCGTCTTCAGGCACCCGGCGTGCTTCAGCAAATGTTCGATTTTGACGGTAACGTCGTAAGTCACGCCGGGATGCTCGGCGTGCATCGCCGTGACAATTTCCATGGCATGCCGAATGCCGTTAAAGAAGTCTGGGTCGCCAAAGGTAATGTGCGAGGCTCCGGCGCGAATCTGCCGCCGGATATCTTCCAGCACCACTTCCTGCTGCACAATGCGGAAGCGGCCGTTGTACACGGGCACAATGGGACAGTGCCGGCACAGGTGCTTGCAGCCCCGGCTGGCTTCCGTGTACCCGGCAACCCGCACGCTGCCGTCCGGCCAGGCGAGACCCGCGTAACGCTTGAGAGCCGGCAGGCCCTCGCGATCGGGTATCAGAAATTTCTGCCGTGATAGAGAAATGGCCGGTGAACGCTGCGGCTCGGCAGGGCGGCGGCCCGCCTTCAAATCCTCCAGAGCTTGAACCAGTCCCTCCTCGAATTCACCGCCCAAAATAATTTGGGCTCCCAGCTTGCGCAAGAACGCCTCATTCATGGGCGCATACAGCCCGTAAAAACAGAGGCAAGCCCGCGGATTCAGCTCTTGAACGGCCGACAACACCTGGACCGCAAGGCGCGTGGCCGTGTGCATGGGGATATAGAAAGCGATCAGGTGAGCAGCGCTGACCGATGCTTCGTCGAGAGCCTGCCGCGAGAGGTCCAGGCACGCAACCGAGGCGCCCGCCCGGCGAAGCCAGGCCGCCGGCGACGCCAGGCCGAAAGGCTGCCGCCCCAACTCATAGGTCGAGATCAGCACCACGTTGAGTGAGCCAGAAGAACTCGGTTGCATTGTTAACGTCAATTGCCCCAACAGCCATCTTAGCAGCGGGAAGATTTTCGTCAAAGAGGTCTTTCGGCCTTGCGGGCGTTGCGCGTCCGACTTATGACCGGCTGTCGAGGTTCCGACAACCGTCCATGTGAAGGGCCCCGTCCATGGCGGATTTCACGAACCGGAGCGGGGCGCTTCTTCATGGGGCGAGCAACACAGCTTCCACGAGGCCATAGACTCGTAGCTCCGGCAGCATGAAGGAGAGACGGCAGCTGCGGATTTCGCCGTGGAGATCAGGCGCATCGTCGGAATTCGGGCTGAAGGCGGAAAGTTTGCCAACCGTGGCGTGCCGGAGCACTTCGGGCAGGGCAATGGAAATCGGGATATTGCGAACCGGGCTTGGCTCATGAGCAGCGTCGAGATCGTAGTTGAGCAGGTGAAGGGTAACTCGCGACCGGCGGTCCTCCTGTTTCCAATAAACGTAGCCGCGCAACCCAGGCAGGCCTTCGCGGGTGGTCCATTGAAACCGGGCGGAGCAGGCCGGGGAGATATCCGCGTGCGACTCACTGAAGGCGGGCGCGGGACGCGGCTTGGCATTCCCGTAAAAAGTGGGATGGGCGCCGGGAACGATAAGCCGGCCGCCACCGCGCATCCATTTTTCAATTGCTTGTTCCTGCGCGCGGGACAAATAAGCGACGGACGGCAGGATAAGGACGCGGTACCGCCCGAGCAGATTCAGCGTCTGTTCAGTTATAAAGTCGAACAAGACGTGTTCCGTTGCCAAAGTCGTATGAATGGAGTAGACCTGGCTCAAATGATCCCGGTTCCCCATGTGAGCCTGATTAAAGAAAAAGGCCAAGGCGACCTGCGCCAGCGGTTGGAAGCCTGTAAACAGGCCGGGCCGGCGCTCATAGAAACGACGGTAGGCGCGGCGCACCTCGGGGAACTGGTAGAAGTTTTGGACGTAGCAGCCGCCCCCGCCGGCAGCCGCTTCGGCGTGGGCCAGTTCCACACTGGCACGTCCGTGAGGCCCGCCGAAGAGGACCACGGGACGTGCGCCGTTCACCAGCGCAAACTTGTACTGGATATCATGAACGGTGAAACCGCCGGAAACCGACCGGCCCGGGAAGCCATGCTGGTAGTTCTCTTCAAACATCATGTAGCGGGCGCCCCGCGCCCATTCGGCAACGTTTTTGCCTTGCCGCCTCCGGCCCTCCACTGCGCGCACGGTCTGGATTGAGCCCCAGTTGGGAACAAAGACAAAACTCCGGTTAAACGGGGTGACGGCGCGCCGTAAATCCGCCAGAAGGTCGGCGATGCTCCAGGCCCAAAAACGCTGCGTCTCAAACCACCGCAGATGATCTTCCGGGCGTTCAATGCCCAGCCGCTTGAGGTCGGCTGTGCCGAACAGCCGGCGCCGCTGCTCCGGTGAGTATTTTTCCTCGAGGAAGGTGATGAACTCTCGGGCGCGCCAGTCCAGGAAGTTGTAACCAATCCGATCGAGATTGGAGGGGTTGGTAAGGTTGGCGATCTTGAATTCCTTCTCGAGCTCTTGGCGCCCGTAGCGCGCGGCCAGGTAATCAATAAACGCGGGCTGGCTCATTGCCCAGGCAGGCTTGTCGGCCTGGAAGCATATCTCGATTTTGTCAACATCACTCGTCCCGAAGCCGGAGCGTAGCTCGCGCGGACTGTAGCGGGAGCGAAGATAGCGCTTGAAACCCTCCCGGCAAAAGCGGCAATAACAGTGGATGATGTTGTCATCAACGAATACGCCGTCAAAACCCGCCCGGGCGATTGCGCCGACGACAAAACGCAACCAGATGCGCCAATACTCGTTGTTCGGACAGGGAGAGTAAAAGAATTGCGGAGCGTAGCCAGGGTAAGCGGCGGGATTGTTGAAAAGAATGCGCCCATTGGGGTCCCGCTGGAGCCACTCGGCGGGGTCGGCCTTCGGCCGCGGCGGCAGGCCGAAGGAAAGGTATTCATCCCAATGATCGTAGAACTTCCAGAAGCCCAGGCGTTTCTCGATATCGCCGCCCATCTGCTGGCTGTTGATGTAAGGGAAAACAATTTCGACCCCGGTGCCATGCAATCTCCGCACCATCGATTCAATGGCGTGGGTGCGGGCGGAGGTTTCCTGAGGACTGAGGAGCCGGTATCGGGATAGGTCCTTGACGGGCAAAGGAAGGGCGCGCGGCCCCCAGTGGGCGGTGAAAGGAACGTCGTGACCCAAGTGCAGCAGGCTGGGCGGGGCTTCGGCCACCTGCGGCACGAATCCGGGATCGCTAAGATGATTGGTGCGATAGTCAATGATGTAAGTAGCTGGCAGTGAAGTTCTGTCCGGATGGACGAGCAGCAGTTGCCTCCTCTGGGCCCCTGCAACCGAGCAGAAGGCGCCCGCCACAGTGAACTTCAGGAGGTCTCGACGGTTCATCAGCATTTCCTTTTCATCGTCCTAAGCGAAACAGTATAAACCCTCGCCAGCGATATCACAATTTCGTGTGCGCTATCTGAGCCGTTACTTTTGACGTGAACGACGTCCACCGCGCATTCCCCGGCGCTGGGCGGGATTCATGGGGGAGCAGGAGCGAACGAGTGTATTTGTGCTGGACACGCCCCAGCCAATAATTTCCCACCCTTCACCCGTGAGGAAAGGGCGGTCCCGCCTCGCGGGACCGGGTGAGAGGGGTATTCTCGCCGTGGAATTTCAGGTAAGTTCCTGATTGCCGGGCCGCCGAGGTCGATATATACTAATGGCATTTAGGCTGTCGGCCGGGGCAAATAGTACTCAAACTGGGGGATAACGATGATCACCACTTCAAAAGCGAAACTTTTATGTCTCGTTGCGAGCTTGGTGTGGGCGCTGCCGCTCACCGCGGAACAACCGCCGCGTGCAGAGATATTGACAGCCCATCGGATTGGCACCACGCCGCTGATGGCCAATTATCTGGCTACTCACCATCCGGCGCCGAATGCGCCGTTTCGGGTGTTTCCCTTGCGGAAACCCGGGTCCCATCCTGGGAAGGGTGGGGGAGGCACGGGCGGCGGATCGAGTTGGTCGGACCCTGCTCTGCAAAGCAGTCCTTTGACAACGAAAAATATTTACCCGGGAGCCGAATTCCCTGGCATCAGCGCGGACGGATACGTTCCGCCCGATACCAACCTTTCCGTTGGTGATACCCAAATCGTTGAAACGGTAAATGTTAACTACGCCGTCTACGACAAAGGGGGAAATCCGCTGCAGGGCCCGACTCCGATCCATGCCATCTTTGCGGCGGCCAGCGACCTGCCCAGCAACGACGTCTGCACCTCAGTCGATGGCGGTGATCCGATTGTCCTCTACGACCGGATCGACCAAAGGTGGATCATCAGCCAGCTTGCCTACAACATAAGTTTTACAAATAACCACCTGTGCATGGCGATTTCAAAGACCGACGACGCCACCGGCGCCTACACGGCTTACGACATCTCGTTCGGGAAGGTTTTGCCCGACTATCCTAAACTGGCAATTTGGGCTGCGGGAACTTGGGACAACAGCAGTCCGCAGGCAGGCGTTTATTTCTCAGCGAACATGTTCAACCATGGCAGTTCTTTCATTGGCGCCCAGATGTGCGGGTTTCCGCTCCAGGACGCGACCTCCCTACCGGCCACGATACCATGGGTGTGCGCGCAGAACGGCACGAGCGTCGCCAGCATCCTGCCCGCGGATCTGGATGGCAGTCCTTATGCGACTAGCGGAACGACGAGCCCGGCGCCCACGGGGACGGCCGAATACTACCTGCAATTCAGCGGCAGCAAGGCCTTGAGTCTTTATCAGTTTGCTCCCAACTTCAGCGCCGGGACATATACCATCACCGGCCCGACGAACCTTGGCGTGGACCCGTTTTACGAGGCGTGCGGGGGTGGCGCCTGCGTCCCGCAGCTTGGCACTTCCACCCAGCTCGATTCGCTCGGAGATCGGCTGATGTACCGCCTTTCTTACCGCAATTACGGCATCGGCGGGCAGTCCATGGTGGTTACCCACTCCGTACAGGATAGCTCCGCCAGCAGCCAGACGGGCGTCCGCTGGTACCAGTTGACGAACACGTCCGACGCCTGGAAAGTCGCCCAACAGGGGACCTACGGGATCAACGATGGCGATTACCGCTGGATGGGCAGCATTGCCCAGGACAAGGCTGGGGATCTGGGCCTCGGCTATAGCATTTCAAGTCCCAATATCTATCCTAACATCGCTTACACAGGCCGAGTTCCGGGAGACACCAGCAACAAGATGGAAGGGGAACAATTCCTTAATATTGGCGCCGGAGCGCAGACGTCCGTCAACCGCTGGGGCGACTACTCCAGCATGAGCGTCGATCCCTCGGACGACTGTACCTTCTGGTACGCCAACGAGTATCTGAAGTCCAATGGCTCCTACACCAACTGGGGAACCTATATTAACAACTTCAAGGTTTACGCGCCCGGATCCCCGTGCCAGTAGCTTCCGGAAGGGACCATTGGTTGAGAGCCTCGTCCGTGCACAGATAAGGTTTCGCTCATTTCACCTGGGAAAAGGAAGGCCGCTCCAAGACGTGCGCCCTGGTAAAGAGGAGAGTTGTGTTTGGAAATCTGACCCTCCTCTCAGCGTTCCTGGCACAAGTAGCGATTATTCGCCAGAGGTTTAGTAATCGCCGCGGGCTCCGCCTATCCGGGAGCTTTCGCGTGTAACGATCAAATCTCAAACCAGCCTGCCACCCGACTTTTGTTTTGCTTGATTTATTTCCGTTCTATTCATAGCATATGGGTGGGAACGGGCTAATACCCAGGGTCCTTTGGGGCGGCGAGCAGGGAACCACACAGAATCCTTTGAACATCTTTAGACGTTGAGCTGTCAACCTTGCGGGGTTGATTGTCATCAAAGTCAAAGGGCCGCTCAAGCGGGCAGCAGAATCAGAGTGAGATCGGCGGCCGGCGCCGGAAGGCAAGTGCAAGACAGGGAGAAACCAATGAAACTCTTTTCTCGGTTGGTGGTGCCGCTTGTTTTGGGAGGGGCCATCCTCTCCGCATTATCCCTGTCTTATGCCGCCGGGAAAAAATCCGAAGGCGCGTCGACGTTCATGGAGAAATGCTCCATGTGCCACGGCATCGACGGAAAGGGCTACGAGGCGATTCACACCCCGAATTTCACCGATCCCAAATGGCAGGCCGCCCACAGCGACAAAGAGCTTATGAGCGCCATCAAGAACGGAGTCAAAGGAACGGCGATGGTCTCTTTCGAGGACAAACTCTCCCACGAGCAAATGGTGGACGTGCTCAAATACATCCGCTCCCTCGGCAGCAAGGCAAAGAAGTAGATTTATCAAGCGACCTGTAGGATGATAATGAGGGAATGGCCTCGGAATAAGCGAGGCTGGCTCTCGGGCCACGACGTCCTCCGCGGAAGCCCATAGGGAAAAGATTCCAGAGTGTTTGGCCGGGAAGAGTTGCCGGCGGCCGTGAACTCGCAATTCAGCACACAAGAGGCGACAACACAGGGTGAAACCTGCTGGTTCAATGCGCGGCTTTATCGAGCCCAGTGAGCCGGCCAGCCCGCGCCCGCAAGGATAGCGGCCCGTTCGGCAAGAGTTTTTTTCGAAACCTTCGGGTTGATCACCGGACCGGCGCTCCGAAAAAAACGGCTGGGGCATGGTTCATGTCTTCTTAGTCGCTCGCCGAACAAAGAACTTGAGGTTTTGGCCGCGAAAGCGCCGGGGCTAAGTTCGCGCTTTTCGCAGGGGGTTTCCAGGCGTTCCATCCAGGGAAGTTACCGTGAGCGGCAAACGGCAGCCTCCGCAAGGGCGGTCGCTCAACAAGCGTCGGAAAAAGAAGAAAGAGAGAGGTTCTGTCATGGGCAGAAAGTATAACCAGAAGGGCTACATGGACTCCGACCGCGAGGAGCGCGAACGGCGCCCCAAAGAAAGGCGGGAAACGTTCGGACCCCGGACGCTCAACATGCCGGGGCAGCGGACCGTGTGGCGCTGCGCGTCGTGCGCGGCGATTCTGCCGGCAGGCGCCGACCCGCAAGGGAAGTGCCCGCAATGCGGCATCGAACTCCACAGTTGCAAGCAGTGCTCGTTTTTTGACACGGCGAGCCGCTTCGAATGCACCCGGCCCATCACCGCGCGGATCCCCAAAAAGGACGCGCGGAACGAGTGTTCGTTCTTTGCTCCCCGAACCACCATCGAACGCCAGACTTCGTCCACAAAACCGCTCGATGCCCGGGCGGCGTTTGAAAATCTCTTCAAAAAATAGCCGCCGGCATTTCTTGAGCCCTTCCATCCCCCGCGCTCGATAGAAAAAATCTATTTCCTGCATTCAAACTTTCTACTTCCCTAAGCTAGAGAGATGTTGACATAAAGGTCTCGACGGGGTGTTCCGGCGTCAACGGATAAAGGCCAAACAAAAAGGAGGCGGCTCGGACGATGAATCCACAGGAAAGCTGGCATCCCAGGAGTTGGCCCCGGAAGAGCAACTCTGCTCTGCGAAAGACAAATTCGCAATCCCTTGCTGAAACAAACGCGCCGGCGCTCGATACCGGACGTCTTCTCCCCAAAAGCGCGGGCTAAACTAACAAGTACGTCCCTTCTTTTCCTGATGGTGCCCGCAGCGCGGGTGTCCGGCGCGCCTCCCGGGGCGGCTGGAAGCAGATACGGCTCCTTGGCCGGCTGATAGTCCAATTGCCCTTTGCAAGCATAAACCTCCACGGCCTGGCTAAGGGCGTCCTGGGTTCCCTGCACTTCGAGCAAATCAGGGGCGGGAACAGCCGGGAGAGAGGCAATGAAAATGAGTACGATCGGCGATAAAATAATGACAGGAAAGAAGAGGAGCGCGAAGATCTTGCTGGTGATTGACGAGGCGAAAAATCTGGGCCATTACAGGAAGTTCTTGCAGGAGCAAGGACACGAAGTGTTTGCTTGCCGGTCGTACAAGCGCGGACTCGAGCTGTTAGGCCGGGAGACTTTCGATCTGGTGGCCGTCAGCCAGGGTGGCGCGGCTTTTGAAGGGAAAGAAGTTCTCATGCGGGCGCTGGAAGCGAATCGGAAGACACCCGTGCTGGTGCTGACGCGCGCTCCAGATATGGCAAATCACCTGGAGGCGATGCAATTAGGAGCAGTCGAATATCTGGAGATGCCTATTCCTCCTGTCGAGCTTTTGCGGGCCTTAAGAACCCACGTTCACTACAACCCGGCGGCATGAGGCGCGGACTCGCGGTGTTTGCTTAAAGGCGTCTCCCATCTCGCAAGGAGGGAACCATGGAACTGGAACTTCACGTTCGCGGCACTCGTTTTGCGCAAACTCTGCGGCGCTATGCCGAACGCCGTTTTCGTTTTGCTCTTCGACGCTTCACCCAACACGTGAAGCGATTGCGGATTGACGTGGAGGACCTGAACGGACCGCGCGGGGGAGTCGACAAGCAGTGCCGAATTCTGGCGGATGTCGCCCCCTCGGGAAGGCTGGTGCTCGCAGAAAAGGATGCTCACCTTTATGCGGCGATGGACCGGGCGGCCGACCGATTAAAGCGTTCAGTTTGCCGGGATATCCAGCGGCGCCACGCCCGCAGAGCCGGCAAAGTGCATGCCGGCTCAATTCGACGCCCCGGAACCGTGAAGTCAGCCCATGCTAAGACTTCCCTGCCCGGCATAGCGCCGTGATTGCCATTCTCGCCGCGCCCCAAAGGCCGCTTTAGAGTGCCGGACGCTTCCGCGCCCAATGCCTCATGCTGTTCCCTCGCGAGGCATGCCGGATGGAACGGTGTTCCCCTTACAACCGTAGTGGAAGTGTGTTACGCTAAACACTTGGTGGTTGGAAAGAAGCATTTTCCCATAAGTGTTCATCTATGGCCCAGATCGCGCCTTCTATTCTTGCCGCAGACTTCATGCGTCTCGGGAAGGCAGTCCAGGAAGCTAAATCATTGGGGGCGTCGATCATTCACATTAATGTTGTGGACGGGCATTTCAGACCGGAGATTTCGGTGGGCCAGCCTGTGGTTCGGAGCATCCGGCAGGCAACCGACCTGGAACTGGACGTGCACCTAATGGTCGAGCGGCCGGAGCGATATCTCGCTGATTTCGCTCGCGCAGGCGCCAACCGGGTGGCACTTCACGCCGAGTCCACGCCGGATGTTTACGGGGCGGCGAGGCAGGCGAAAGACCAAGGCGTCAAGGTGGGCTTGGCCCTCAGCCCCGGCGCTCGTTTGGAAAGCGGCTTCCCGCTCCTCAAAGAGCTGGACTATTTGCTGATCATGAGCGCTGCCGACGACGGTGGCAAAGAGGAGTTCATCCATGACACCGTCAGCAAGGTGCGGGCCGCAACCAAAGAGCGTGAGAAACTAGGGGTTCATTTCGCAATCGAAGTTGAGGGCGGGATTGGTCCTGAGCAGGCGGAAGAATTAGCGCTTGCCGGCGCGGACATCCTGGTGGTCGGCTCGGCGCTCTTCGGCAAAAATGACCGCCGGGCGGCCATGCGGGAATTGGTGAGCAGGGCGAATCAGGATTTTTCCGCCCACAGGCAGGGGACGCAGCCTCGGGCTGAGTAAGATCGCAAAACCAGGGCTCGTTCCGTCCGGGAACAACGACTAAGGACGGCAAGACGGATGGATCACAGCAATGAGACCCCCCAGGATAAGATGGGAAATCGGCCTTTGTGTAAAGCAGGAAACATAGAGTCGTTTGCGCGCAGGCCCCTGCGCTTTGCGGGATCGGGATCCCGGCTTGCCGCCATCGTCCTTCTAGCCTTCGCGATAACGGCGCTCCCTTCCTGCGTATTGCTTAAGCAACAAGTCGGCCAGAACAACCTGCTGCCTTCCGGACAGCAGCCCGATAAGATTCTCTACGAGAGATCGGTCGCGGAGATCGATCACGGCCGTTATGACGTTGGGCGGCTGACGCTGCAAACCCTTCTCAACACCTACCCGGACAGCGAATTCCTGGCCAAGGCCAAGCTGGCGATTGCGAACTCCTATTTCCGGCAGGGAGGGGTTGCGGGCCTGACGGAATCCGAATCCGAGTACAAGGATTTTATCACCTTCTTTCCCACGGCTCCGGAAGCGCCGATGGCCCAGTTTCGCGTGGGCATGGCCCACTTTCGCATGATGGGGAAACCGGACCGCGACCTGACGGAGGCGCGCCTGGCGGAGGCGGAATTCAAGGAATTCCTCCTGAAATATTCCGACAGCCCGCTGATGCCTCGCGTCAAGGCGCGGCTGCGTGAAGTGCAGGAGGTGCTGGCAGAAGGGGAATTCAACATTGCGCAGTTTTATTTCGAAAAGCATGCTGATCCCGCGGCCAAGTCGCGTCTTGAGGAAATCGTCAACCGTTATCCCAATTTCAGCATGGCTGACCGCGCCTGCTGGTACCTGGCCAAAACTTACCAGCGCTTGAAGAAGCCCCAGTCGGCGATCCCGTTATACGACCGCATCCTCACGGACTACCCTTTGAGCTCCCTCGCGACTGACGCCAAACAGCAGCTTGCCGACCTGCGCCAGCCCATTCCGCAACCCACCCTGGCGACACTCGCCCGGGCGCACGCGGATGCGGTGCAGGAAGTTCAACCCACCCTGTTCCACAAAATTATGGGCGCCTTCTCAAGCGCTCCGAATCTTCAGGCGACCCGGCACGGCCCGGTCATTTTGGGCCATGAAACACCTGTTGTGGAAATGGCCGGGAATCCGGGAGCAGGCGTGACTTCAGGCAACGCGATCGCGGTACAGCCGGTTGGCGAGTCCAACCTGAAAAACGGAAAGGCCGCCGATCCAACGCAGGCCAACACCGACACAACCGGGAAGAACGGCGGGGCGGATGCCAAGGAAAAGTTAAAATCTGATTCGAACTCGAAAACCGAGGCCGCCGTTGATCAGAAAAAGAAAAAGGGACCCTTTCACCTTCTAAAGAAAGTTGTTAAGCCGTTTTAATATTTCTTCCAAGCCCGCCCTGACTTTTGCCTCTTCCGTTTCGGCCAAAACGACGATCTCTAAATGGGGCGCACCGGTTGGAAGTAGCCCAAACAACAATGACGAGCGCCGGAAAGCTCTTGATGGATTCCAAACGTGACGCAAACTATTCTGGTTGCTGATGACAGCCCCACGATGCAGCGCCTGGCAAACAGCCTGTTGACGGCCGAAGGCTTGGAGGTGGTGACCGTTTCAAACGGCGTCGCCGCCATCAAGAAGCTGCCGACCGCGAGACCCGACTTAATCCTGGCTGACGTCGCAATGCCGGGCAAAGACGGTTATGAAGTTTGTGAGTTTGTAAAAAATTCCGCGGAGATTCGCCACATCCCCGTTCTGCTGATTTTCAGCGATCTGGAACCTTACCAGGCAGACCGCGGGGAACGCGTCCACGCTGACGGCTCGGTCAAAAAACCATTCAATCAGGACGACCTGATCGCCACGGTGACAAAATTCCTCGCACAAACTGCACAGGCCCATTCCCCCGCTTCGCCCTCCGCAACAGCTTCCGCCGATTTTGGGCCGGAT
>JAJYHU010000030.1 GCA_021784615.1 Acidobacteriota bacterium
TATTTTTGCGGAAAAGCTAAAGCGACAGAATGCGGGGACCGAAGACCCGGCAACAGCCCTCACCGCCATCAACCGGCAGTCGTTTGACGCAGTCCTTCTTGACCTGCGCTGTTCAAACCCCAAAAACGAAAACGCGATTCGCGGCATCGGGGAGATTCAGCCGAGCCTCGTGGGCAGGGTGCTGGTGATCGCCGCCGAGGTCAGCGATCTCAAAACGTTGGACCTGGTGGAGCGATACCTCGTGAACGGCCTGCCGCGATCACTCCTCTGGCTTGTTTCCGATCTCTAAGCGTTAAACCTCGTCAGGAACCACGAAGGGGGCGCGGTATCCGCGGTCGCCGTCGCGCATCAGGAGGTCGGCTTCGGGATCGTTGATGACCTGCTGGCTCTCGGGATCGAAGTTGACCGGGCGCCCCAGCCGGTACGACGCGTTCGCCAGATGCACCAGCGTGCATGAGATGAATCCTTCTTCGATAGGCGCGCGCAGGTCCTGCTTGCGGCGGCTGCGCACACAGTCGACGAAGTTGTCAAAGTGCGACTGGTTGGCTTTTGAGAAGTCTCCGCCCACGCCGTTGCCGGGGCCGGGTTCGGCAGCCTTGCCCAGCCAGACGCTGTAGGTGTCGGGGTCCTCGTCCATGGCCATGTAGCCCTTGGAGCCGTAAAAGATTTCTCCGATGGTATTTCTTGATCCTGCCAGCGCGCCAAGTCTGGGCCCGCGCGTGGCCTCCTCGCGGGCTTTTTTGTCCGCCCAGGCGCCAATCGTCGCTTCGTGGTTGGTGATCCAGTGGCGGACCTCAAACTCCAGCATCTTGCGCTTGCCGTTGGGCAGGTCATACTCAAAGGCGCAATTGAGCGTGTTGGGGGTTTCCTGGTCGTCGTCGAACATAAAGTGGCCGCCCACCGCGGAGGTTCGGTTCGGAAAGCCTACGCCTAAGCCCCACCGGGCGATATCCACCTGGTGAATGCCCTGATTGCCGAGATCGCCGTTGCCGTAATACCAGAACCAGTGCCAGTTGTAGTGGAAGCGGTTGCGGGTGAAGGCGTGAACGGGCGCCGGGCCCATCCACAGGTCGTAATGCACGCCCGGCGGCACGGGCTGCACGGGAGCGTGGCCGATGGTGTCGCGCCATTTGAAGCAAAGACCTCGCGACAGATAGACGTCGCCGAGCAATCCCTCGCGCAGCTTCCGGATGCCCTCCCGCACGGCCAGACTGGAGCGGCCTTCCGTGCCGTGCTGGACGATGCGATTGTAACGGTTGGTGGCGCGCACCAGTTGGCGGCCCTCCCACCAGTTGTGGCAGCACGGCTTCTCGATATAAACGTCTTTGCCAGCCTGGCAGGCCCAGATGCCGATCAGGCTGTGCCAGTGGTTCGGCGTGGCAATCGCCACCGCGTCAATCGACTTGTCCTCCAGCACCTTTCGAACGTCCACGTAAGTTTTGGGCTTGGGATAGCCTGCCTTTTCCATATCCGCTAGGCGCTTGCGCATCACGTTGTCATCAATGTCGCAGATCGCCGCCACTTCGGAATTGGGATTCTTGGAAAAGCACTCAATGTGCGTCCAGCCCCGCGAGCGAATGCCACAGACAGCCACGCGGACGCGATCATTCGAGCCGAGAATCTTTTTTGAATCCGCCGCCATGCCGAGCGCGGCCATGCCCGCGCCCGTCTTCAGGAAGCTTCGGCGACCCATTTCAGGTTTTGAGGACATAGAGATTTTCCCCTCTCTCGGTGAAAAGAAATCATGAAGTTCGCCTTCCAACTCAATCTGGAAGCTTGCTGACTAAGAAACATGCTTTGATGCGCGCGCCTGCTTCCGCCGATGCCATCGCCCGACGGACGTCCGCCTTCTGCTCGATCCCGGGGGTCGGAGCAAGTACGGCGCGAAAACATGCGGGCGGTTTCAACCGGCTTTCTGCGATCCTGTGTAAAAGGATTTCTCTTCCAATTTCAGTCCGAATTCCTTGATGGCCTCGTCCGGGACTTTCTGGAGCGGCGAGTACATGGCGTGCCGGGATTGCTTATAAGGGCTGTTCGACGCTGCGTTGTAGCAACTGATCAAGGCCCATCGGGGATTGGGAGAACGGTTCTGGTCGGAGCGGTGGAGCAGATTGCAGTGGAAGAACAGCGTGTCGCCAACGCCCATCTCGCAATAGACAAGTCCCATAACTTTTTTGGCGGCTTCCACCTGCTCCAAATTGGCGCCCGTCTGTTCGCCGTTGGCTCCCAAGTTGTGGTCGATTCTCCCCATCCGGTGGGAACCTTTGAGGACTTGCAGGCAGCCGTTTTCCCGGTTGGCGGCATCGACTGCAACCATAACGCTTGCCATATCCGGAAACAGGCAGCCGTCGTAGTACCAGTATCCGTAGTCCTGATGCCACGTCCAGGCTCCGCCCACGTAAGGCTCCTTCTGGATCATCTTGGAATGCCAGTGGTAGACTTCGCTCCCCAAAACTCTTTCCACGGAATCGACGATGCGATGGCCTCGTGAAAACAATCCGTAAATGTCGTTGCCCGCTTCATTCCATAAGGCGAGCTTCACGCGGCCGCCTTCGCGGTCGTCCACCGTGTGCACGTTCTCCTTGATGGCGGTGTCGATTTCGCGCGCCTTGCGGAGCAGCGCCATTTCCTCAGCGTCAAACAGAGACCTGACAAGAACGTAGCCGTTTTTCTGGAACTGAGCAACCTCTTGGTCCGTCAAAACTCGGGAGCCCATGGGTTTTTCCTCCATTTATCGCTGATGTTTACGCTGCGCTGATTCTACCTCAATCCTTAAAAAGCCGGCGCGGCAAGATGCAGGGGTTCCCGTGAACGTCAAGATCGCTAGGCGCTTTGGAGCGCCCGCGCCGCGCTCGGAATTCCTTCCTCTGTTGGACGTCACGCTTCCCCCGCGCCTGATTCGACTTCTGCCATTTTACGGTACGCCTTCCTGATGTCAAGCGAACCGGCAGAGGGAACGGCTGCGCCCATCACGGCCCGGCGGGAGATCGGCCAAGAGTCTTTGGTTGCATTTAGGCCGCGTTTAGCGCAACATATGCCTAGCGCGAAAGCGCTCGAAAGGCAGGCACGACGGTCCTTACCTTGTCAAGTGCCGGCAAAAGTTTCACGTATCAAAATGGCTTGACAGTTGTGAGGTTATTGCTTAGAGTGTCGCACTTCGGTCATATGTTAGAAAGACCCTAGATATCTATTTCAGGAGAGGAGCAGCAAATGGCAAAAGTGATGACCAAATCTCAGGTGGTATCGTACTTGGCTGAGAAATCAGGACTGCAGAAGAAGGCCACGGCTGAGCTTCTGGAAAATCTCGTGACTCTGGCCACCAAGGAATGCAAGAGCAACGGCCAGTTTGTAGTTCCCGGTCTCGGTAAGGCCGTCAAGGCTCATCGCAAGGAGCGGGTGGGGCGCAATCCGCAAACCGGCGCACCCATCAAAATCCCGGCAAAAACTGTTGTGAAGTTCCGCCTGGCAAAGGCTTTTAAAGACGCCGTTGTCCCGCCGCGGAAAAAATAACATCTCGGAGGCTTGAAGGTTTCCTGCAGGCATTTGCGGGCAAGCGCTGCTCCGGCAAATCAGCCGGGGATTTTCGGCGGCTTGTTCGAAAGTGGCGCGGCGGGAACCCGGAAGCAAGCGAGCTTGTTTCTCGCGGCAGGCTCGTGGCATTACCAGGGAAAAGCGTGGGTGCGCATCTAACCGGAAAACTTTGGCGAAAGGCCTTGCTGCGGGCAGGGCCCTTTGCCTTATCAGGGTGGGCGCCGCGGGCCACGGTTTAAGTGATCAAGCAGCTCGGGCTGAACCGCGTTTGAGCTTGGGCTTTTTGTGGCATCTTTCCCCTCTGTGCGCTGTTACGGGCGGGTGGCCTCGTGGCTTAGAGCGGGTTCCGGGAGGGCTGCAACGGGGCAAACCCCCTCGCGGGTTTTTCAGCACATAAACCGCCGCTGGCATTAGAAAGCGTTAAGCTTCCGGCGGTATTCGTGTACTCCAACAAAGCGCCAACAAAGGCCGGTGGCTCTGCGGGAAGCTTCTACCATGGAGCGACGGCCAACCCCGGCCATCCGGTCTCTTCGGAGTTGAGCGCCCGGTCAAGGTTGAAGGCGGCGCTGATCAAGGCAACGTGGGTGAAGGCCTGTGGAAAGTTCCCTAGCGCTTCGGCGCAGGGGCCTGTCTCCTCGGCGTAAAGCCCCAGATGATTCGCATAGCCTAGCATCTTGTCGAACACCAGCACCGCCTGATCCAGTCGCCGCCGGTCGACCCGCCCGGCGCGCGTGAGCGCTTCCACCAGCCAGAACGTGCACATGTTGAAGGTGCCTTCGGCGCCATTCAGCCCGTCGATTCCCGTTTCGGGATGGTAACGGTACGCAAGGCCGTTTGAGACAAGCCCACCTTGATCGGGAGGGCGGTTGATGGCGTCGAGCGTTTTCAGCATGCGGGGGTCGGTGGGCGACATGAAAAAGACCAGAGGCATGATGAGGCTTGAGGCGTCCAGGCAATTGCAGCCGTAGTATTGCACGAAAGACTGCCGGGTCGCGTTCCAGCCCTTGCACAGGACCTCTTCGTAAATGGCGTCGCGGTTTTTCAGCCAGCGGTCGCGGTCGGCGGGGAAGGAACGCTTGTCGGCCAGGCGTAGGCCGCGGTCGAGCGCCACCCAGCACATCACCTTTGAATAGACAAAGTGCTGCCGCCCTCCGCGAACCTCCCAGATCCCGTCATCCGGACGATGCCAGTTTTCACAAACCCAGTTCAGTAGTTCTCGAAGCTCTTTCCACAGTTCGTAGGAGATGGGGCTGCCGTATTTGTTGTAGAGGTAGACGGAATCCATTAGTTCGCCGTAGATGTCCATCTGCAACTGGTTGGACGCGGCGTTGCCGACGCGCACGGGCCGCGAGCCCCTATAGCCTTCCAGGTGGTCGAGAGAAACTTCATTGAGCTCGTGACGGCCGTCGATCCCGTACATGATTTGCAATGAGCCGTCCGGCCTGCGCTCGTGGCACCGGGCCTCCAGCCATTGCATGAATTTGGCCGCTTCTTCATTGAAGCCCAGCCGCATCAGGGCATAAAGGGCGAAGGCCGCGTCGCGAATCCAGGTATAGCGGTAATCCCAATTGCGGCCGCCGCCGATGCTCTCGGGCAGGCTGCAAGTGGGCGCGGCCACAATCGCGCCCGTCGGGTGAAAGGTGAGCAGCTTCAAAACCAGGGCGGAGCGATAAACCATTTCGCGCCAGCGGCCGCGGTAGCGGCATTGGGAAAGCCAGCGCCGCCAGTAGTTGACCGTGCGCTCGAAAAGTTGGGCTTCCTCCTTTTCCTTGATCGGTGAGCCGCAAGGCGCGCCGGCAGGAAGCGTTTGCAGAACGAAAATGGCGCTCTGGCCTTCGTCCAGGGTAAACTCCGCCGTAACGCCTCCCTGGCCGTCATCGCGCAAAGGCACGGTTGCAGAGAGTCCCAGGCGGAGGGTTGCGGACTCAAAGCAGACGCCTTGGGGCAAGGCGTGGGCCTTGTGCGGGTCGCGGGCATAATTGAAAGCGGGGCTGCAAGCGGCCCGAAACGGCATGGACCCTCTTACCACCTGCACGCGCCGAATCACTTGATGCTCGCCTTGCGAGGGGCGCTGCTCAACGGGCATGTAGTCGATGATTTCCGCCACCCCGGCCTGGGCGAGGAAGCGCGTGACCAGAACGTTGGTGTCCGGCCAGTAAAGCTGTTTCAGCGTCATTCCGCCAGGCGTTGGTGCAATCTGGAACCGGCCGCCTTTCTTGTCATCGAGGAGGGCGGCAAAGACGCTGGGCGAATCGAAGTTGGGAAAACAGAGCCAATCGATTGACCCGTTCATTCCCACCAGCGCGACCGTGTGCATGTCGCCGATGATTCCGTAATTTTCAATTGGCTGGTAGCCCATTGAACCCTTTTTTCGGCTGGGGATCGATTTGTATCATCCATCCTGAAGCGATCGGAGGTATCCAGGCTGGCCTTCGGCAGCTAAAACATGGCGGAGCCACCGTATCGTATTCTTTCTGGCGAAGCTGCGTATCGGACTGCATCTGGCGGAGAGGGTGGGATTCGAACCCACGTGCCCGCTTTTGGCAGGCAAGACGCTTTCGAGGCGCCCCCGTTATGACCGCTTCGGTACCTCTCCGGTGTAGCCCTGTTCCTCGCTCGCGCGGGATCAGATCGTGGTGCGGTTATTCAATTGCTTTCAAACTGGACGGTTCTTCCTTCGGCGTTGTCGAAAAAAATCACGCAGAATCCCGGAGCAATCTTCCGTCAGGATGCCGCGTTCGACCTCCACGCGATGGTTCAGCTTCGCATCGTTCAGCACGGAAAGAGCCGAGCCGCAAGCTCCTGCCTTGGGGTCCTCGGCGCCCATCACCAGCCTCCTGACGCGCGCCTGCACGATGGCGCCCACGCACATCACACAAGGCTCAATTGTAACATACAGAGTGCAGCCCCCGAGGCGGTAGTTCCCAAGCTTGCGGGCCGCGCGCCCGAGCGCCAGGATCTCGGCGTGGGCGGCCGGGTTGTGCAGATGGAGCGGCCGGTTGTGCGCGCGCGCGATCACCTGCCCGTCCTTTACCACAACGGCGCCCACGGGCACCTCATCTTCGCGGTAAGCGCGCCGGGCCTCTCGCAAGGCCTCGCGCATGAACTTTACATCCGGCATTTCTTCAGGCTTTCCGTCGCCGCGCCCCATCCAGCCATCCTAGCATTTTCTTTCCATACTCGAGAACACCCGTGCGTTTGTAAGGACAAGCCTGAAGCGACGGTCCATCCGGAAAGCGCATCCAATAGGATGGCGCGACGGGCACGATCCGGCGGAATACATGGAGAAGCACCCGGGCCGCTTCCCGCTGCTGCACGTTAAGGATGAAAGATGGCGCTTGAAGGCCACCCCCACGGGCCGAACTCCTTGGACCGCTTACGGTCCGGTGGGCAAGGGAGTGATCGGCTGGAAGCGGATATTCAAGGCGGCTAAACGCGGAGGATTGAAGCACTATTACGTTGAGCAGGATCTGTGCGTGCTGCCTCCGCTCGAGGCCGTCCGGATTAGCTACAATTACCTCCACGAGTTGACGGTTTAGGGGGGGGCTGAACGAGGTTCTTGGAAAAGTGTCACCCCGGGCGCTTTGCAAGCGGAAGGCGAAGGGTCTCAGGATGACGCCGCGGGTTCCATTCATTCCGCTCTGCAGAAAAACTTTCAGCAACGCGGCGGCGGAAGGATAGGGGGCAAATGCCGGTTAACATCAAGCGGGCTTATGACAAACCCAGCGCCCGGGACGGCGTTCGGATTCTGGTGGACGGCCTGTGGCCAAGGGGCGTGAGCAAAGCGGACCTGAAGATCGCCAGTTGGGATAAGGGAATTGCGCCATCGAAGGCGTTGCGCGCCTGGTACGGCCACGAGCCTGCCAAGTGGCCCGAATTCCGCAAGCGGTATCGTGAAGAGCTTGGGAAACCGCCCTGCAAGGAGGCGATTGATCGGCTGATCCTTTTGGCGAGGCAGGGCAATCTGACTTTGGTTTTCGGGGCTCGGGATGCGGAGCATTCGAACGCCGCCGTCATTGCGGAGATGATTCGGGAAAATTGCAAAGGCGGCTGAAGCCGGCGCTCGCGGTCCCTCATGCTGTGATCTTTGACCCAGAAATCGCAGAGACCCTCCGTGTGCTCGGTGTTGAAGCTTTGGGAGTTGAGGAGGGCGCAAAGATCCTTCGCCTCGTCCATGCCGACGATGGAGGGACTGCGGGGCGTTTTATTCAATCTAGTGGACAGGCATGCCGCCGCGCCTTTTGGGTCTTCGCATCAGGAAGACCGCCGGCATGACCGCGACGAACAGAATGGCGAGAAACAGGTAAGTATGGTTGAACGACAGCATGGCCGACTGCCGCTGGACCATGCCAAACAGGGTGGCATAGCTGCGTTGGGTGGCCGTGGCGGCTCCCGACCCGGAACTCATGAAGAAGCTGCGAAGGCCCTGGATCATGGTTTGGGTCTGCGGGCTGTAGGGCGTCACGTTCCGTCCCAGAAAA
Organism: Acidobacteriota bacterium; assembly: GCA_021784615.1. Classification (GTDB taxonomy): domain Bacteria; phylum Acidobacteriota; class Terriglobia; order UBA7540; family UBA7540; genus JAMCXS01. Next base: position 8,013 of record JAJYHU010000030.1, read on the forward strand.
TTGGTATACTTCTGCTCGCTCCGCGCCACGATGGTGGTTGAGAGCGCGATTCCCATGCTGCCGCCAATGTTCCGCATCAGGTTGAAGATGCTGGTGGCGTTGCCCATTTTTTCATTCGGGATGGGGTCCATGGTGACCGTGGTCAGCGGCACAAACAGGAATCCCAGAGATAATCCCTGCAAGAATTGAGCCCAGAAGATTTCCCAATAACCCACGTTCAAACTGAGCGTGCCCAGCATCACCAACGAAACCGAACAGGCCACGAGCCCGATGATCAGCAGCTTTCGCGGGTCGTAGCGGGACATGATGAGGCCGACAAACGGCATGGCAATAAACGACCCGAGGCCTCTTGGAAACATGGCCACTCCGGCCTGGAGGGCAGGATACCCCAAGATGGTCTGGAGAAAGATGGGCAAAATCACCAGGCTGCCGTAAAGAACAAAGCCCAGGACGGTCATTAGAAAAACACCCGCGCTGTAGGTCCGTTGCTTGAAGGCGCGCAAGTCCACCACGGGATGCGCCACCACAAGCTCATAAACAACAAAGGCGACCAGCGCAATGGCGGAGACGGCGGCGAGCCTCGTGATCAAGTGGGACGAGAACCAGTCTTTTTCCTGCCCCTTATCCAGAATGATCTGCAAGGCTCCCACGCCCACCGCCAGCATTCCGATGCCCCAGTAGTCGATGCGGCTGGTGGCCCGCTTGATATAGTGAGGATCGAAAACAAAAAGCTGGGTCATGATGAGGGCGAGAATTCCCACCGGGATGTTGATGTAAAACACCCAGCGCCAGCTATAACTATCCGTAAGCCAGCCCCCCAGCACCGGGCCGAGCATGGGCGCCACGACGATCCCGAGGCCCCAGAAGCCCATCGCTTTGCCGCGGTCTTCGGGGGGAAAGGACTCAAGCAAAACCGCCTGAGAAATAGGTTGGAGTCCGCCGCCGCAGGCCCCTTGGATGATCCTGAAAAAAACCAACAGGGGCAGGTTGGGCGCCAGTCCGCACAGGAAAGAGGCGATCGTGAATCCCGTCACGGAGGTCAGCAGCATGCGCTTCCGCCCAAAGTAGTTGGAGAGCCAGCCCGTGATCGGGAGGATGATGGCGTTCGCCACCAGATAGGAAGTGAGCGTCCAGGTGGCTTCATCCACCGAGGCCGACATGCTTCCGGCAATGTGCGGCAGCGAGACGTTCACCACCGTGGTGTCGAGCACTTCCATAAAAGTGCTCAGCATCACCGCGGTGGCGATGATCCATGGATTGATTTTCGGCTGTATGGATTCTTTTGCCATGCTCAGGAAGTGTGTGGCCGAAGCCCCGCGGCGCCCAGAACCGTTTCCGTCACGGTTTCAAGACCCAGGACGGAAGAAATGACCAGGTGGTAGAGTTCGCGATTTTTCCAGTCAGCATCATAAAATTGCCGAACATACGCGGCGCGCTGGCGGTCTGTCTCTTCCATCGTTCGCTCGACATTTGTACCCGGCACCAGACGCTCGCGCAGCCTCCGGATTTTTTGAACTCGCGGGCCGAAGATTGACACGTGGAAGACGCCCTCACGATGCCGAAGAACACACTGGCTGCCCCGGCCGACGATGATGCACCGGCCGAGCGACGCGGCCTCGCGAATGACTTCAGCTCCAATCCTTGCCATGCCCTCGGAGTCGATCACGTCTGTGTCCATCCGGGAAGCCACGCCCTCGTAACCGCCGCGCCAGAGGCCTTTGACCAGGCTATGAAACCAGGGATCAGGGGATTCCAGGAAACGGGCCGCTTTCTCGGCGTCGATTTGCGCCCGCTTGGCGACTTCGGCAACCAGCGACTTATCCACCAGCTTCCAGCCGAGGCGCTGGGCCACCATCTCCGCAATCGTTCCCCCGCCGCTTCCGCATTCGCGACTGACTGTAATGACATTAAACATCTGGACCTCTTTATTTTTTCGTGATCACCGTCGGTTCGACGGACATTCCGATGCGCAGCAGATGCTCGCGGTCCTGGCCGGGATCAAAAACGATTTTTACGGGAATCCGCTGCACCACCTTGACGTAGTTGCCTGTGGCGTTCTCAGGCGGCAGCAAGCTGAATTTCTCGCCGGTGGCTCCGGCGACATTCAGCACGTGGCCCTTGTAGTCGCGGCCGTAGGCATCCACGTGGATGGTGGCGGGGTCGCCAGGGCGCATGTCTTTCAATTCTGTTTCCTTGTAATTCGCGGTCACGTAAAGGCCGGCGATGGGCACGATGGCCATCAAGGCCTGGCCGGCGGCGATATTCTGTCCCACCTCCACGGATTTCTTGCCCACGATGCCATCGGCCGGGGCGCGGACGGTGGTGTAGTCCACATTCAGTTGCGCCTGGTCAAGGCTGGCCTTGGCTGTTTTGACTGCGGCCTCCGCCGCCGCAGCCTCCGCGCGGCTGACCCTGATGCGTTGGGGCCCGGTCCTTGAGGCTCGAAGGTCGGCCTGCGCCTGCGACAGGAGGGCGCGCGCCTGTGAAACCTGCTGTTCAGCGGCCGAGGCGGAGGACTGGGTTGCCGCCACCGCCGCGGAATCAGACTGAGCCGCCTGTACTGCATGGTCATACTGCTGCCGGGAGATCTCGTCTTTTTTGATGAGCAGCGCGTAGCGCGCCAAGTCCGACTTTGCCCTGGCGTAATCAGCTTGCATCTGTTTGACCTTGGACTCCGCCGCCTGATATTGCTCTTGCGCGGCCGAGATGGCGGCCCGGGCCTGTTCGACCCGCGCCTGGGCCGACGAGATGCCGCTTGCGGAATTGACGGAAGTGATCGGCACCCCGACCTGGGAAGCTTGGGCGCGCGCCAGCGCCGTCGCGTAATTGGCCTCGGCGCGCTCAAGCGCCACGTTGTAGTCGGTGGGGTCAACCTGGACCAGAACCGCGCCTTTTTTTACAAATTCATTGTTTTCAACCTCCACAGCAGTCACATGGCCGTTGATCCGTGAACTGATGGGATAGATGTTGCCGTCAATCTGCGCGTCATCCGTCGACTCGCGCGTGGAGTAATGCCGCCAGGCAAAGAATCCACCGATGGCCAGCGACAGCCCCAGGAGCAGCAGCGCCAGCTTGGCCTTCGGGTGAAGCTGGAAAAACGACCGGGGCCCTTCGGGCTCGGCCTCTCTTTCTTTTTCGCCGTTCAATTCCACATTGTTCGGGGATTCCGCCATTACTTTGCTCCTCCAATCATCTGCTTGAACCCGTCTTCCGCCAAGCCAAGAGCCCGCGCCAGTGACGCCTTCGAAACGTTGTAGGTGTACAGGCTGGAAATGTAATTTTCGTCGGCCGCCGCCACGGCTTGTTCCGACTGCACAACCTCCAGGCTGTTGACCACGCCAGCGGCAAAGCGGTCCTGCGCCTCTTTCATCTGCTCATGCGCAAGGCGCACGGTGCTGCGGGCCACCAGCATCTGGTGCTCCGACGACTTCAAATCCAGAAAGGCTTTGCGAACCTGGTAATCGATTTTATTGCGCAGGTAGAGCGGAA
>JAJYHU010000082.1 GCA_021784615.1 Acidobacteriota bacterium
GAATCGCGAATAAGGGGTTGCAATGATCGGCATGATGCCGCAACCTAGTGTGCTGGCTCATTAATTCGCTGCATGAGTCTAAATGTCATTCCGAGCGCAGCGAGGAATCTGCTTTTGATGAGGGATTGAAAACAAAACAGATTCCTCGGGCCGATCAAAGCCTCGGCCCTCGGAATGACAGCGACACGCGCAGATTTTATCAACGCACTTCTGAGACATGACACTAGTGTCCTGAGTCAGAGATTTCGATGAACAACAAAAAGCCTGTTTCACGCAAAGGCGCAAAGATCGCGAAGGACTTACGGGACGCCACACGGCCCGGTTATTCATCCTTTTTGCAACTCAGGACAGTAGATCGAGACAATTTGGGGACCTCTGCAACTGCCGGGTGATTGTCCACGGCGTGCACGGGCCGGGTTCTATATGCTTTCAGAGTGTTCCTGCCAGGAGGCAGCATGATCAAAATGACGGAAAGAGCCGCTCAGGAGGTCAAGTCCATTGTGGCCAGCAAGTCCTTGCCTGAGAGCACCGTCCTGCGGGTAGATGCCGAGCCGGTGGAGGGCAAGAACGAACTGAAGCTTATGTTGAAACTTGATACCCAGGAGCCTGAGCCGGGCGACATGGTGGAAACCACTTCCGGAACGCGGTTGGCAATTGATCAGGCCGCAGCAGAAGTCCTGGGGGATATGCGCCTCGATTACAATGAAGACTCCGGCAATTTTGTCTTCGAACGTTCCGAAGCTGCGGTATAAGCCCTGCGGCGCGACCTCCACAGACATCAACAAAGGCGGCCGGGCTCCGCCGGTGTGAGGCGGCGCTCGAAGGGCCGCGCAATTCGCCTGTATGCTCTCCAGAACCAGTACAGCATCCCGCGCAGAGGAGCGTGGCGGCGTTTCCGCTCACTTGCCGATCAGCTTATTCAGTCCAGCCTCGTCGATGGTTTCAATGCCCAGCGAGCGGGCTTTTGCGAGTTTTGATCCCGGCTCGGCGCCCGCAACCACGTAGTCGGTTTTCTTGCTGACGGAAGCGGTCACGCGGCCGCCGGCTTCCTCGATCAAGCGCGCCGCTTCATCGCGGGAGTATGTGGGCAATGTGCCGGTCAGCACGAACTGTTTTCCGCTGAGTCTTCCATCTGCCCTGTGCGTTTTTTGCTCAAACTTCAGACCCGCGCGGCGGAGTTTTTCCATCACGTCACGGTTCCGCGTTTCGCGGAAAAATTCCACGATGCTCTGGGCCACTTTGGGTCCGATCTCTTCAACTTCATAAAGCTCTTCGGGAGTTGCCTGGGCAAGCTTATCGATGGAGCCAAAATGCCGGGTAAGAAGCTGCGCCGTCCGCTCGCCCACAAAGCGAATTCCCAACGCGAAGACCACTCGCGCAAGCTCAGCCTTTTTGCTCTTCTCGATTTCGTCCAGAACGTTTTGCGCTGATTTTTCTCCCATGCGTTCCAGGTTCGCAAGCTGCTCGCCGGCGAGGGCGTAGAGATCGGCCACGTCGTGAACCATTTTCTTATCGACCAACTGGTCCACCAGCGCCTCGCCCAGGCCGTTGATATTCATGGCATGGCGCGCGGCAAAGTGGAGCAGCGATTCTTTTAGCTGCGCGGGACAAGCCGCGTTAACGCAGCGGTAGGCCACTTCGCCTTCCACGCGGATGACGTCGCCGCCGCAAACGGGGCAGTGCTTGGGCATCCGGAATTCCCTGCCATCGGGCGCGTGCCGCGTCACCTTCAGGACCTGGGGAATCACCTCCCCGGCGCGCTGGATCAGGACTGTGTCGCCGATTTTCACTCCCAGGCGTTCGATTTCATCCATGTTGTGGAGCGTCGCATGGCTCACGGTGACTCCACCGAGGCTCACGGGTTCCAGATCGGCCACGGGCGTCAGAGTGCCGGTGCGGCCCACCTGGGGGCGAATATCGTTCACGACGGTGGTCTCCTGGTGGGCGGGATATTTGTAAGCAATCGCCCAACGCGGCGACTTGGCGGTTTTGCCAAGCTCATCCCACAGCGCTATTTCATTGACTTTGACCACCACGCCGTCAATTTCGTATTCCAGCCTGTCGCGTTGGGATTCCATCTTCTGAATGTAGCTCAGCAAATCTTCAAAATTCTTGGCGAGCACGCGGTAGGGGTTAACCTTAAATCCCAATTCCCCCAAAGCCTCCAGGATTTGCCAGTGCTTATCAAGCGGCGGACGTCCATTTACCAGAAGGTAGTACACGAAGATATCCAATTTGCGTTCGGCAACCAGTTTGGGATCAAGCTGGCGGATGGCGCCCGCCGCCGCATTGCGGGGGTTGGCAAAGAGCGGTTCACCCGCGGCTTCCCGCTGAGCGTTTGCCGCCTGGAACGCCTTGTGGCCCAGAATGACTTCGCCCCGGACTTCAAATTTCGCGGGAAGACCGACGCCCGCAAGATTTTTGGAATCGATTCGGAGCGGAACAGAACGAATGGTCTTGACGTTTGCCGTGACATCTTCGCCCGTCGTGCCGTCGCCGCGAGTCAGGCCGCGGGTGAAAACACCGTTTTCATAGGTCAGCGCCATCGAGAGCCCGTCGAGCTTCAACTCGGCGACATAGGGCACTTCGCTGCGTCCGGAGAGTTCGCGCACGCGCCGGTCAAAATCTCTTAGTTCATCCACTGAATAGGTATTGTCCAGGCTCAGCATCGGAGCAGAGTGGCGAACTTTGGCGAACTGCTCGGCGGGCTGCCCTCCTACGCGCTGCGTGGGGGAATCGGGCGTAATAAGATCGGGATGCCGGCTCTCCAGGTCCTGAAGCCGCCGCATCAGCTTGTCAAAGGCGGGATCGGAGATTTCAGGATCGTCTAAAACATAATAACGATGTTCGTGATAGCGGATTTCGTTCCGGAGTTCTGTGATCTCTTTTTCAATATCAACGCTTTTAGCCAATCGATCTCCCCATCTGGCAATATATTCGTTCCAGGAAGCCTAAGGGGATTATAACGCGTTGAAGGAGGGAGGTAGAGACAGTCGCTTCGACCGTCTCTACCTTTTTCGCGTTCGGGGCGGAACGCTTTGGAGATCAACAAACGGAAATGAATGCCTGCACTTCGCGCAATCTTGGGTCATGCGCCCGGCCAAATACGTGCTTGCCGCAGTTCCATGTCGCGCAGCGGCGGCGCCCATGGGTTATATTCGAGTAACTCGCTTCCATCGCATGACCCTGTGACGAACCATCAAGACGCTGCCAGGATAACCGGAGCCCGATTCTTTAATCTATGACCGCCGTCACACTCCAAGTGTGACTTCCGTCACTGCAACTTAATCCCCTAAGTGGTCGAATGCGAACTTAGACAGGGAGCAGAAGGGGCAGCAGAGGGGCGTGGATGAACTTTGAAAAGCAACCTTTTATCGTCATCTGGGAAGTTACGCAAGCCTGTGATCTGGTTTGCCAGCACTGCCGCGCGTGCGCGCAGCCGTTTCGTTCGCCTCTGGAACTTTCCACGCGAGAGGGTGAGTCCCTTATCGATCAGGTGGCCGAGCTTGCTGCGCCGGTCTTTGTGCTGACCGGGGGCGATCCTCTCAAGAGGCCGGACATTTATCACTTGGTTGAATATGGAACGCAGGCGGGAGTGCGAACCTCGATGACTCCGAGCGCCACTCCGCTCCTGACCCATCAGGCGATTTCCAGGCTTCAGCAGTGCGGGCTGGCGCGCCTGGCTGTCAGCCTGGACGGTTCCACGCCCGCGATTCACGATGCTTTCCGTGGCGTGGCGGGATCGCATGCCCTGACGTTGGACGCGGTTCGCTGGGCCAATGAAATCGGGCTGCCCGTGCAGATCAATACCACTATCACCCGGCGCAATCTGGGAGATTTCGAGTCGATGGTCGCTCTGCTTCGGCAACTCGACATTGCTTTGTGGAGTGTTTTCTTTCTTGTCCCAATGGGCCGCGCTCAGGCCGGCGATCTGATCAGCGCCGAGGAGTTCGAGCAGGTCTTTGAAAAGCTGGACGCCATTTCCCATGATGTTCGGTTCGACATCAAGACGACGGAGGCGCAACACTACCGGCGGTTTTTAGCCCAGAAGCGCGTGGAGCGCCGGCGCAATTCAGTTCCGGAGGCTCATGGGGTTGTTAAAGCGTTTCAAGACAGCGTCGGGCGGTCTCCGCGCGGCATCAACGACGGCAAGGGATTCGTCTTTATTTCACATTATGGCGAGGTATATCCCAGTGGCTTTTTACCAGTGTCGGCGGGCAACATCCGCAATCAGCCGCTTCCGGAAATTTACCGCAATGCGCCGTTTTTTAAAGCTCTTCGCAATTCCTCGAACTTAAAGGGAAAATGCGGAGTGTGCGAGTTCCGCGAGCTTTGCGGGGGGTCTCGCTCCAGGGCCTTTGCTTTGACGGGAGATCCTTTTGCTGAGGAACCTGCTTGTATTTACCAACCTCGGGCTCTCGCCACGGCCAGCTAGCCGGGCGATTCAGAGCGATCTTTACGCTCAGATGACGGGTCCGGTCGTTGGGTTTCCTTGAGAAGCGTTCTGTGTGTCGCCCGAATGGTCCCCCTCGACCTTCTGGCCTGCTTGCCCATTCTTAGCCGGCGCGGTTTTGGCGCTCGAAGACCCTTCAAGCGCTTCTTGCCTCAGAATTCTCAAACGTGATCCTTCCAGGGACAGGATTCCATCTTTCTCAAATCCTGCAAGCAACCGCGAAATGGTTTCGCGGGAGACGCCGATCATCTGGCCGATCTCTTCCTGTGTTAACGGCAGCTTCAGTTCCAGCCCTTGTTCGCTGACCTCGCCGTTAGTGGATGCCCAGGAAATCAGCAAGCTGGCCAGCTTCTCAGCAGCCGGCTGCGAACCCGATGAATAGTGAATCATATCCACGGCTTCACGGAGCTGGTGGCTTAGAACTTCAACCACCAGTACGCAGAGTTCGCAATGCTTCTCGATCAAATGCAAGAATTCCTTCCGCTCGACAAAAGAGAACTGCGCCGGCGTCAAAGTTTCCGCCGTACACTCGGCGGGTTTTCCAGACATGGTGGCGCTTAAGCCCAAGACTTCTCCAGGCTGCGCGATTCCCATGATGAGGGTTCTCCCGCCTTTCAGAGCAATTGAAAGTTTGACTTTGCCGCGAATTAGAATGTAGAGTCCGTCCGGCCGCCGCCCTTCTTCAAAAATCGTGCTGTGCTTGGGGAAATTGACTACCGCCTTAAGAGGGTCAAGGGCCTGGACAAATTGGTGGAAAGACTTTAACGTGCTCTTGCCGATCTCAAATGAGCATCGCTTCTGCTTGGGAGAATATCCGACTTTTCGATGATCCGTCATATGCACTTTACAATTAAATTTAGAGAAAGTAGAAATTTGATGATGTGACGGAAGTCACTCATCTGTGTGACAAGTCCCGCAGGGGGGGCAAAATGCAGTTCGCAATTCCAGGAGGAGGCCGAAAGGGGCTTTGGGACCCCGCTAACGCCGCGGGCATTGTATCCAATTTTGGCAATCGACCACCACCGATTTGCGCGCTGGTTCGGCGGCTTGTAGGGGGTGTTGTCGAGAAACCTGTGGCGTCTTCAAACTGAGGAAGTTTTTATAAACCGGGTTCGCGCCACACTCAGTGCTGAACGCTCACCCATTTTGATGTCCTTGTGGGATCATCCGTGACACTACCGGCGGTTTTAACGGCGCAGGGACAATCGTGCTTCGTGCCAGCCTCATCCCGATTACAGATCCCGTTTCAAGAATAGCCTCATGACCGCGCGGGATGAAAATCGCGCCGAATAATCCCCCGATGCCAGTTGCGATTCCTATGCCAATTCCCCCAATGCCGCCGGTGGCTGCTGTCGCTCCAGCCACCACCGCCGTTTCCTTCAACCGCGAGGCTCCGCGACCCTGGAGATCACCTTCAAGATCAACCTGGACTTGACCCGAGTGTTTACCTTCGTAAATCTCCGAGAGCAACCCTAGGATGGAGATCTTTGTTCCATCAGCGAGCTCGAGATACTTGAAAACCGGAGTAATGCTTCCGCCTCTTCCTTTGTGCGAGGCGTGTTTGACCGCGGTGATGTATCCCTCGACGCGAGTTCCTTTAGGGAAGGCGATTTCGTTGCCTACGTATGCCGGACTGACTAAAATCCCGACAATCGGGTCGCCGACTTTTGAGGTTTTGGAGTCAATTGGGGTGCGAAGCTGAAATTTAAATTCGGTGCCCTCAGGCACCGTGAGTTCTTTGCCTGGAGCATTCTGCCCCTTGGCGGCGGGGGCTGCTATAAATCCCGCGACTAACACATACATTACAATCCACTGGAAAGCGGTTTTCATTGAAAAATTCCCTCAGTTTCTTCTATTGGCCCTCGGCGGTGTGCACACAACATAGAACGTCGCCCGTTAAAGGGGAAGCAAGACTCTATTTTTCCACATTTCTCAGCGCGTGGCTACCCGTGGCGGCAGATCTTTCCAAGTTGCGCAACACACAGATCATATGAAGCGCTTTAGCGCCTTCAGGTTTGCTGTGGCGGAACCATTGCGACTTGACACGCCAACAATTCGATTGCTAGCTTCAAGGGGGAAGCTTTGACATGAGAGGAGGCAATCGGAAGTTTATGAAAACGAGGGCTCTATTCGCTTGCGGAATTCTTGGATGTGTTCTGGTGGCTGGAAACGGGTGGGCCCAAGTCATCCAATCCCCCAATGCTCCTGACGCCAGCGGCCGGCTCGAAAACGCTATTTCAATCGGCGGGAATTACCAAAACTACATCTATGGTGTGATTAAAAAGATTGATAAAAATGAACTTATCCTGGACAAGACGAGCTATGGGAATGATCAGGCCTTCAAGCTGCAACACAACACCAAGTTTATTCGGGATGGGAAACGCAGCTCTCTGGCCAAGCTGAAAGTTGGCGATATGGTTTGGATCGATGCAAAGCTAAAAAAGAAGACTGAAGAAAAAATTGCAAGGAAGGTTATTACGGGTGTGGCTTCGACGGGACGTCCCCGATAGCAAGCTCTGGCGGTGGCTGCGACCTCATGTGGCGCTTCGGTTAGGCTGATTATTGGCCGTGTTGAATATAAGTTTTCGATCAGTGTTCACGATACGGGGCCTCTCGAATGGCTGAAACCTTTCTTTGAAGAACGCAATATTAATCTGTAATCCGAATGCAGGGACCCCAGGGCACCGGCTTGCAGCAAGAGTCCGGGATGCCGCCGCCGTGCTCCGCAAAGAAGGGATCGAAGCGACCGTAGTTTTTACTTCGGGCATGGGAGATGCCAGAGAATTGGCCTGCAAGGCCGTCGGCGCGGGACGCCAATTAATCATTGCATGCGGTGGCGATGGAACAATCAACGAAATTATTAATGGGATGGGAAGCACGCGCGTTCCCCTTGCCATCCTTCCCGCCGGCACAGCAAATATTGCGGGCAAAGAGCTTGGACTTCCCGGTTCTATTCATCAGGCCGCGCGAGAATTGCCGCGGTGGGCGCCATGCCGAATACCGCTTGGCCGGGCAACCTGGGGAAGGCCTGAAGCGCCCCAGCAGCGCTATTTTCTTGCGGTGGCCGGAATTGGTTTCGACGCTCGCATCATCAGCCAACTCGATATGGCTGCAAAGCTTCGCCTGGGAGTGATCGCCTACGCATGGGAAGCGCTGCGCCAAATATTCGAGTACGACTTTCCGCGATTCCAATGCGCCGTCAACGGGAGGAAAGTCTCTTCAACTTTCGCCGTAGTGCAGCGTTCATTGCGCTACGCCGGCTGGTTGCGCCTGGCGCATGCCACCGGACTTCGCCAGTCCCAGCTTGCCTGCTGCCTTTTTAGTAGCCGCCGCCGGAGCCGATACTTCATCTATGCGCTCGCAATTCTTACCCGCACCCATCACCGGCTCCCGGACGTCTGCTTACTCCAAGGGCAACCGGTTGTTTGCACGGATGAAGGCTCCAACACCTCGACGTTCTTTGAGGTGGATGGGGAGCTTGCGGGCCAGCTTCCTGTCAGTTTTGAAGTTGTTCCTGACGCGCTTACGGTGCTGGCGCCCCGCCGTTTCCTGAGTTTTCCATGACGCAGTTGATAGGGGCGCCTGCATGGCTCTTGCCGTTTGTTGAGGAGGAATCGCGCACCGCGCTCGCACAGTCTTTTGCTTGAGATGGATAACTTAACACACACTCTAACGGGCGTGGCGATCAGCTATGCGGGATTGAACCGCAAAACCCGCTACGCTACGCTTGCCATCGTCATCGGAGCAAACCTTCCGGATATTGACCTGGTGAGCCGGTTCTGGGGAAGCACCACATATCTCGAGTACCATCGGGGCATTACTCACTCCATCTTGGGCGTTACCCTGCTTGCGGCAATGCTTGCGGCAACGATCTATTTTCTCGGGAAAAGGAGACCTTGCGCTGGGTCGGGACCGGCGCTAAGCGGGCGTTGGCTTTTCATTGCCTGTTGGATTGCGACCGCCAGCCATCTGCTGCTCGACTTCACCACCTCATATGGCACTCGCCTGTTTCTGCCCTTTAGCAGCCACTGGTACGCCTGGGACATCGAACCCATCATCGACCCGCTTTTGTGGGCTGTCCTGATCGCCGGGCTTGGCATTCCTTTTCTTTTTCGCCTGATTACCGAGGAAGTAGGCGCCGCCAAGACGGGTTACCGGGTGGGAGCGATTCTTTCACTTTGCGCGATGGTTGCATTATGGGGCGTGCGAGACCTTTCCCACAGCCGGGCGCTCAATATGCTCCAGGCTCGCACTTACCGGGGTGAAGATGTTGAGCGGATGGGCGCATTCCCAAAGGCAGGGAATCCCTTTGCGTGGAAAGCGGTGGTTGAAACGCGCTCGGAGTATTTTGTTTTGCCGGTGGACGTTCTCGGCGGCAATGTGGAGATGGAGGACGCGCGCATTTTTCGGAAACCGGAACCGTCTCCAGCTCTCTCTGCTGCGTTTAAGACTCGAACCGCGGCCATCTTTATGGACTTCGCCCGCTTCCCTTGGGCTGAAGTCATTTCCAACGAAAATGGGCCGACCGTTATGATTCGGGACCTGCGGTACCAGCCGCCGGACTTCCAACACGGGAGCTTCGTCGTCAGAATTGAACTCGACAAAGAACTCCACGTTCGATCGCAGGCTTTCAGTTTTACGGGCCAATTTAAAGGAAGTTAATTTTTGGGGCGACCCGAAGTTAAGGGCGCCGACGGCGGTGCGGGTTTCTCCTTCGTGCCGGAACCTTGGTACCAACGATAAATCCAGGCTGTTACGACTACGACCGCGACAAAAGCCAGTGAGAACCAGATGATGTTATGCTTCAGGAATGTTTCGCCGCCCACGCCGTATCGAACGCCTATCCAGGCTTCTGCGCCGAACCTTAAGCTGCCTCCGATCACCAGCGCGGCGGCGAACCGCAAAGGGCTGATTCGCAAGGCTCCGGACCCCAGTAGAAATGGCTTGAAAGGCAAGGGAGGAGGAAGGAGTGACGCAACAACGACCGTCAGGAAGTCGTTTTTCACCAGCCACTTTTTTGCGCGGCCCATTTCCCGATCCGACGGCTTGCGCTTCAGAAGACGCGCCCCGGTGCGCCCGATGGCATAGATAATGAATGAGCCGATGACGGTGCCAAGCACACAGCCCAGCACGTAGATCCAGGCGCGGCCCGGGTCCTGGCTGGACAGATAAATAAGCAGCAGGTCCTTCACCCCAGGCATCGAAAGGCCGGCGGAATCCAGCATGGCAATTCCCACAAGCCCCCAGCCCCCATAAAGGAGGAGAGTGTGCTCAAGATTACCAGCCAAATTTTGAAGGGATTTCACGCCTCTAGACCTCGTCCGCTGGGGTGGCTTATTGTATGAGGAACCTGAAAACAACGCAACACGAGCACGGTAATCCTCTTACTCCCGCGTTCCCTCCGTCGTCCAATCCGAACACCCGATCGTGGTATCAAGACCTTTCCGGTCTCGACGGGAACACCTGCAATTACTGAGATTCGAATAGGTTCTTCTGCTGCGTGCAGGCGTTATTGAAATGGGGATTCATGGAGATTTGATGATCCAGGTATTCCTTGCCTGAGCGGCTATTCCGGCCTGCTTTATTCCCTCTCCGCCTCAATCCCAATTGCCTGAAGACCTTTCGTTCAATGAACGCCCCTGCGCGAAGCAAACCACCTGCCAATGGCGGATGCCTTAGGATCCCTTATGTCGCTGGTTCAAGAACTGCCGCGCGCAGGAACTTTGCGGATTCCTCAGGCGGCGTGGGATTGATATGAAAACCAGTGCCCCACTCAAATCCCGCCACTTTGGTCAGCTTGGGCATAATTTCCAAGTGCCAATGGTAATGTTCGTTGGGAGTTTCGGGAATGGGCGACGTGTGAATGATATAGTTGTAGGCAGGGAAGTCCAGAACCTTATCCAATCGCGTCAGCATGTCTTTCAACATTGAAGCCAGCTGCTCAAACTCGTGTTTTTGCGAGTCCTCAAATGCTGAAAGGTGGGTTCTGGGAATAATCCAGATTTCAAATGGGAACCGCGGCGCAAACGGGGCAACCGCGATGAATTCCGGGCTGTCTGCGATGACGCGCACTCCACTCTCAGACTCCTGTTTAATAATGTCGCAGAAGATGCAGCGCTCTTTGAAGTTGAAATATTCGCGAGACCCGTCAACCTCTTCGCGCACGCGCTTCGGTACAACCGGCAACGCGATCAACTGCGAGTGAGTATGTTCCAATGAAGCGCCGGCCGCCTCGCCGTGGTTCTTAAAAATCATAATGTACTTAAAGCGATGATCCTTTTTTAGGTCCAAGATCCTGTCGCGATACGCCCACAACACATCCTCAATTTGGCGTTGCGACAGCATGGCCAGAGTCTTCTGGTGGTCAGGCGTTTCAATGATGACCTCATGCGCCCCAAGCCCGTTCATCTTGTCAAAAAGCCCTTCGCCTTGGCGATTAAGCCCGCCTTCAATCCCAAGGGCAGGGAACTTGTTGGGAACAACTCGCAGAGACCAGCCTGGCGCATTCCGGGAACTGCCGTCGCTGCGATAAGCAATGATCTCAGGTGGAGTTTTTGTCTCGTTGCCGTTGCAAAACGGGCAAAATCCGGAACCATGGATTTCGACTCTTTCTCGAACAAAGTCCGAGGGCCTCTTGGCGCGTTCGGTTGCAATAATAACCCAGCGGCCTGTAATTGGGTCTTTCCTAAGTTCGGGCAAGGTTGTCACTCCTCACGCTTCAAGTTCTCCACGGCGCTTGAGATGCGCCGCTACACTTTATAGGCGTCTTTCACCACGTGAACTTTGTATCCTGCCACAGGATCCCAACGGACGCCGGCAACATCGAATCGGAAACTT
>JAJYHU010000324.1 GCA_021784615.1 Acidobacteriota bacterium
ATATATCGGCTCGAGCCACGTTTCCCTAAATCTTTCTTTTATTAGTCCTCAGAACGCCGGGCAGACTCTGCTGCTTTTGGTGGTCTCTGCGCTCATTTTTCTCGCATTCTTTATCTTTGCGTTCATTCTCCTCCGAAGCCTGCTGAAGCTTTATGTCGAGAGGCAGACCCAAAGGCTCGGATCGCGCTTCAAGACGAAGATGGTGGTGGCGTTTCTGGCGCTGACCCTGGTTCCCGTATGCTTTCTGTTTGCGTTTGCTTATGGCCTGCTCAACCGCAGCATTGATAAGTGGTTTGGCATTCCCTTTGACGTGGTCAGAACGGACGCTACCGAAGTGGTCCGGCAGCTTGAAATCCAGGCTGAAAACCATTCCCGCCACCTGGCCGCGCGCCTTGCGGCGAACGCGCAATTAGGCAATTCCGCTGGAATATCGAACCGGGCGGCGGTCCAAGCAATTCTCGATGCGGAGGTTTCCGACTTGTCCTCTGAATCCGTGATGGTCTTTGGCCCGGGCGGAACGCTTCTTGCGACTGCCGGAAACCTGAAATTGGACCCCTCTGCGGTTTTTGAACTTCTGCCCGGCCATAACTTCAATCGCCTGCCGGCGGTGGGAATTTCAGGCCGGGAAAAGTTCGAGGATGACGACATCTGTTATTTCATCGAACCCCTCAGGACCCCGGAAGGGAGAAGTCGCGGCGGGGTGGTCGCGATAACCCGCCTGCCGGTGAATATCGCCCGCATCGCGGGGCAGATTCAGAGCGAAGCCCAGAAATACGACGATTTAAGCCATCAGCGGAAGGCCGTGCGCCGCGTCTATCTTTTGTCTCTCAGTTTGCTGACGATGCTGATTCTGTTTGCGGCATCGTGGTTTGCTTTGTTTCTTTCAAAACAGGTAACCGTGCCGATCCAGGCGCTGGCGAACGCCACGCATGAAGTATCCATGGGCAACCTCAGCTATCGCATCACGGCGCGCGCCGGCGACGAACTCGGCAGGCTGATCCAATCATTTAATGAAATGACCGGCCAGCTTGAGGAAAATCGCCTTGCGCTCGAGCGCGCTGCCCACGAAATCCAGGCCGCCAATCGCCAACTGGAAGAGCGCGGCAACATCATGGAGGCCATTCTCGAAAACATTCCTACCGGCGTGGTCTCATTCGACCCTCAAGGGCGCATCGTGCGGTTCAACTCCACGGCGGAACGCATGTTTGGCCGTGACGTTATCAAAAACGGGATCCAGATGGCCGACCTGTTTTCAGCCGAAGAGGCTAAAGAATTGACGCTGCTTTTTCGCCGCGCCTTGCGCCAGGGCGTGGTTACCCGGCAGATGGAACTTCGGCTCCGCGAGCGGCTGGCCTTTGTGGCCGTAACGCTCTCCTCCATTCGCGCCCGGCACGGCGCGGTGGGATCCTTGCTGGTTTTGGAAGATTTAACGGAATTGCTCAGGGCGCAAAAGGCCGTGGCCTGGCAGGAAGTGGCGCAGCGAATCGCGCACGAAATCAAAAACCCCCTCACCCCCATCCAGCTTTCTGCCGAACGAATTCATCGTTGGATCGACCGCGCCGCGCCCCACCTGCCCGACCGCAACCTGGTGACCGCCGTCGAACAGAGCGCTTTGCTGATCGAGCGCGAAGTGGCAAGCCTTAAAGCTCTGGTCGATGAGTTTTCTCATTTCGCCCGCTTCCCGGGATCTCGGCCCGTCATATCCGACTTGAACGCGATTGTGGAAAAGGCTTTGGAGGTCTTCGGAGGGCGTCTGGATAAGGTGACCATCCGTTCGGAACTGGCCGCCAATTTGCCGCCTGTTCAGGCCGATCCCGAACAGATGAAGCGCGTCTTGATCAATCTAATCGACAACGCCGCGGAGGCCATGGAACACTCCGTGATTCGTGAAATCTGGGTGCGGACGGCGCTTGATCCGGAGCGCGAGGTGGTTGGAATTGTAGTGGCCGATAGCGGGCCTGGCATTCCCGCGGAGGCAAAAGAACGCCTTTTTTTTCCTTTTTTTTCGACCAAGCGGCGGGGCACGGGCCTGGGCTTGGCAATCGTCAGCCGCATTATTTCTGAACACCACGGGTCGATTCGGGTTGAAGAAAACCGTCCAGTCGGCACTAAGTTTATAATTGAACTGCCGGCGGAACGCGCTCCAGCCGCGGCTGCAAAATCGCAGATTTGAAACGCGGGACGGAAATCGCCGGCTTCGAGCATTCAATCAGTGCGGGCGCAGCAGGCTATCGCGAAAGAGGAGAAACGGATTTGGGGAATTATTCTGTGCTCGTCGTCGACGACGAAGCGGGAATCCGCCAGTCGCTTGCGGACGTGCTCCAGGACGAAGGATACCGGGTTGCCGCGGTTGATAGCGGCGAAGCTTGCCTCGACTTCCTCGCCAAGGGAAAATGCGATGTCATCCTGCTGGATGTGTGGCTTCCAGGCATGGACGGCCTTGAAACCTTAGAGAGGGTCCGCGCCCTGCAGGACTCTCCCGTGGTCGTGATGATCTCCGGCCACGGAACAATCGAGACCGCCGTCCGGGCCACCAAAAAGGGCGCCTTTGATTTCATTGAAAAACCGCTTTCCATAGAAAAAACCCTGCTGACGCTGAAGCACGCGGTCGAAGAGCTGAAATTATCCGCTCAAAACCGGCAACTACGGCAGGAGCTTGCAGGCAAGCATCGGATCATTGGTGACAGCGTTCCGATGAAGGCGTTGCGGCAACAACTAGGGCTGGCGGCGCCCACGAACGGCCGAGTGCTGGTTTACGGCGAAAGCGGGACCGGAAAAGAACTGGTGGCCAACGCGCTCCACCAGAAGAGCATGCGCGCTGAAGGGCCCTTCGTTGAGGTCAATTGCGCCGCAATCCCCGAGGAATTGATCGAGAGTGAATTGCTGGGACACATCAAAGGATCGTTCACCGGAGCCGTCGAAGATAAAACCGGAAAGTTCGAGCAGGCCGACGGCGGGACGCTGTTCCTGGATGAAATCGGCGATATGAGCCTGCGAACCCAGTCGAAGGTTCTCCGGGTAATCGAAGAGCAGCGATTTTCTCCGCTGGGGTCAAAGAAAGACCTTCGCGTCGATGTAAGGGTCGTTGCCGCCACCAACAAAAATCTGGAAGACGAAATCCAAAAGGGGAGCTTCCGGGAAGACCTGTTCTTCCGCCTCAACGTCATTCCCTTCTACGTTCCCCCGCTGAGGGAACATCCCGAGGACATCCCGGAACTGGCGACTTATTTTCTTGGAGCATTCGCCCGTGATTATGGACGGCGGCCAAAACATTTTTGCGAGCCGGCTTTGAAAGTGCTTCTCAGCTATCGTTGGCCGGGAAACGTTCGGGAGCTGCGGAACCTGGTCGAGCGGATGGTGATCATGGTTCCTGGAGACCGCATCGAGCGCCGTCACCTTCCACCGACGCTCTCGAACCCCTACGGGCAATCTGCAGCCTCCCGGGGCGGGCCATCGGGCTTCTCCAGCCTTCAGGAAGCGCGCGCCGCCTATGAGCGCGATTACATCCTCCGCAAGCTCGAAGAGAACCACGGAAACGTCAGCCACACGGCGGAAGTCCTGGGCCTCGAACGCAGCCATCTCTACCGGAAAATGAAAACGCTGGGGATCGCTTACAAGGAATAAAGGGATTTATTCCACGCGCCGCAAAAAGTGTCGTCTTCCGCTGCTTGTTCAACACATCGCCCCGCCTGCCAGCCGATTGCTCCGCCTTCTAACCTTCGCTGCGATAATCAAGCGCGCCAACGATCAAGGAATCGTCCCGCCAGTTCGCCTCGACTCGGACAAAAAGCTGGAGGAAGACCTGGGGCGGAAAAACTTTCTCGAGTTCGCGGCGCGCATCGATGCCGATCTGTTTGATGCGGCTCCCACCTTCCCCAATGATGATGGCTTTTTGTGAGTCTTTTTCAACCAGGATGGTAGCGTAAATTCGAGTCAGGGTTTGGGATTCCTCAAAGCTATCAATCAGCACCGTGCTGGCATAAGGCAGTTCCTGCCGCGTGTTGCGAATAACGCTTTCGCGGATGATCTCGCTTGAAAGGAAGCGCTCCGGCTGGTCAGTATAAACCTCTGGAGGAAAGTACGGCGGGCCTTCCGGCAACCTGCTGACGACGGCGTCAAGCACTTCCTGGACACCTATCCCTTTCAGCGCTGACACGGGAAAAATCTCCTCGAACGTGTGCAACTTGGAATAGCGGTCGATCAAAGGCAGCAGCGCCGTCTTCCGAATCCGGTCGATTTTGTTGAGCAAAAGGATGGTTCGAGGGGAATACTCGGACAGGAGTTGGAGAACAAATTCGTCGCCTTTGCCGAAGGGCGCAGACGCGTCAGCAATCATCAGCGCCAAGTCGCGCTCCTCAAGCGCCTCGCGAACAAAGGTCATCATCTGATCGTTCAACCGGCTGAGCGGCCGGTGGATGCCCGGAGTATCCATAAAAACGGCCTGGGCGTCAGGGCGATGGACGATTCCGACAATGCGGTTCCGCGTCGTCTGCGACACGGGTGTCACGATCGAAACTTTAGCTCCGACAAAAGCGTTGATCAGCGTGCTCTTGCCGGCATTGGGCCTGCCGACGATCGCAACAAAGCCTGACCTGAAAACGTTACTGGGTTTGGACATGGGCCGCCGATGTGTTAGGGATTGGGGAAGGAAGGACCAAGCGTACTTTCAGAACCGTGCGGCGGTTGACTTCCAGGATTTCGAGCGTTATTCCGCCGGCATCCACTTTCTCGCCGGCAGCGGGCATATGGCCCAGCCGGGCGAGCACCAGGCCGGCGACGGTGGAATAATCTCCGCTCTCCAGTTCAACGTGCAACTGATCCGCAATTTGAGCGAGTTCGGTGTGGCCTGCCACAACGTAGGCGCACGGGGATTCTTCGACGATATCCTGATCGTGGGGCTCGACCTCATCGCGAATTTCACCCACGAGTTCCTCGACAAGATCCTCGATGGTGGCGAGGCCTGAAACGCTGCCGTATTCATCGATCACGATGGCCATTTGCAGGGTCGTTTTCTGCAAGTCCTTCAGCAGATCGCGAATGGGTTTTGTCTCCGGCACAAAGCGCGCGGGCTTTGCGAGCGAGCGCAATGCCACGCTCGCCTGCTCCTCGGGCGGCAGTTCAGCCAGATCACGAATGCTGACCACACCTTCGATGTGGTCCAGCTCCTTGCAGTAGACCGGATAGCGCGTATAGCGGCGGTCACGAAACAGGTTCCTTAACTCTTCGGTAGGCATGTCCACTTCGATAGCGGCGATTTCCGGCCGCGGGGTCATCACTTCCCGAACGACTTTGTCTCCGAATTCGATCACGGATTCCAGCATTTCCCGCTCGACCTTGGTGATCAGTCCGGATTCTTCCCCGGCTTCAATCAACTCCTTCAGCCCTTTTTCCGGCTTCAAAGGCACCTCGGCAACTTCCGGAGATTCCAGCAGGCGGGCGATAGTGGTTGAAATAAGAATGGGAAAAGTAACGGGCAGCGCCAGGTAAACCGCGGCTCGAAGGATGGGCAGCCAGTTCCGCAAGATCGCTTCCGGCTCATCGTGCCGCGCCACCAGGATGAAGGGGATCAGCTGGTCGAAGATCATGATGGTGGCCAGCACCAAAACGACCGCTGCGCCCAGGCTTTCCCACAACCGGCCGGAGTCTCGGAAGGTAAACAGCGCCGCAACCCCGACGGCATAGAGCGCCATCGCCACGCCGTGCAAGGCGGAGATGGAGACGCCCACCCGCTCGCGGTCCGCGCGGATGCGGCGGACATCGTTCGTCTCAAACAGCGCCCGCGCTCCCATGGAGGTCAGCCGGCGCATCAAAAGCCGCAGATAGGAAGCCACCGCTCCGGCCGCGACCAGCAGCCCCAGCACAGAGATCCAAAGGATGGTGGTCATCGTCGCGCTAACCTCGGTGACGCCGGACGGTCGGTTGTAGCCTCGTCAGATAGATCCAGACGCTCCCGCAAGGACAATTCCAACGCCGTCATTTCTCCCTGATCCCGTTCGTGATCGTAGCCCAGCAAATGAAGAGTCCCATGAAGAATCAGCCAGCGGATTTCCGCCTCCGTCGAGTGGCCCTCTACGCGCGCGTTCCGCCCCGCCGTTTCCACTGAAATCACAATATCGCCCAGAAAACCCGCAAATTCACCGGCGTCAAGACCCTCCGGGCCGCCTTGTTCCTCGTCCTCCCAGGGAAAGGATAAGACGTCGGTCGGCGCCGGGTTCCCCCGGTAAAGCGAATTCATCCGGGCCATTTCATCGTCATTCACGAAACAAACGTTAAAGTCTCTCCGTCCCAGCTTCAACACGCTTCGCAACCGGCGCGCATAGGCGCGAAATCCCGCCAGGTCCAACTCGATTTGTTGTTGCTGATCTAAGATCATCGGTCCTGCTTTGCAGCGGCGGGTTTACGCCGCCACACCTCTTCGCGCTATCGCCTCGCTAGGAATTCTTCCGCCCATTCTCAGCGGCCCGGGACTGGTCAAAAGCTTCATAAGCCCGGATGATGCGTTGCACCAACTGGTGCCGCACCACGTCGCGCTCCGTAAAATAGACAAAAGCGATTCCCAGGACCTTGCTGACCACGTCGACGGCTTCCATCAGTCCGGAGCGGCGTCCTTCGGGCAGGTCCACCTGGGTAACGTCGCCGGTGATCACCGCCTTGGAGTTGAACCCCAGGCGCGTGAGAAACATCTTCATCTGCTCGCTGGTGGTGTTCTGGGCTTCATCGAGGATCACGAAGGCGTCGTTCAGCGTGCGGCCGCGCATAAAGGCGATGGGAGCGATTTCGATGGTGCCTTTCTCGATCAGCCGCTCGGTGCGTTCGGGGTCGAGCACGTCGTAGAGAGCGTCGTAAAGCGGGCGTAGATAAGGATCGACCTTCTCCTGCAAGGTTCCCGGCAAAAAGCCCAGCCGTTCCCCGGCCTCGACCGCCGGGCGCGCCAGGATGATGCGGTTCACGGTGCGCGACAACAGGGCGTCAACCGCCATGGCCACGGCCAGATACGTCTTGCCCGTGCCCGAGGGGCCGATGCCGAACACCATGTCATGCCGCCTGACGGCGTCCACGTAAAGGCGCTGGTTCAGGCCTTTGGGGGCAATCGACTTCTTGCCAAAGGTCCGCGGACGGCCTGCTTCCGCCAAGCCTTTCAGCGTGATCGTGGGGTCTTCCGCGACAATTTTCAGAAAAGCCTGAACTTCGTTGTCGTCGAAGCGCGTGCCGCTGTCGACCAGCTCAACGTATTCTTCAATCAGGCGTTGGGCGCGCGCCACGTTCAGTTCCCCGCCCTCGATTTCGAGGGTCTGGTCCGTCAAGTGAGTGGAAACCTGCAAGCATTGTTCCAGCAGCTTGAGGTTTGAGTCATAGCTGCCAAAAAGCTCTTCCACGCCCCGATCGACCTTGACGCTTGCCTTCATAAAATGGAGTTACAGCACTCCCTGAGCCCCCAAACTAAATTGCAGTGCGGCTGCGCGCGATTATTCGATTGGAAGATATCACAGTGGCGATATGAGGTAGTTCCTTTTATCGTACAAAGTCAGCATAGCGAAAACAGGGGGCCAAGTCAAATGAGGGTTCGGCCAGGTGGTGTGCTGTAGGGCCCGCGTCCTCAAGGCCCGCTTTCAGGTCGCCCGCCGGAGACAAAGGGCAATCACTCCTCCAGCAGTTTTTGGAGATGGTCGCCGTAGTCAGGATTCAAGCGGTACTGGGTGTATATGGCAGAGTCCTTTCGCCACCCGCCGCAGACGGCAGGAGGCGTCTTTGCCTTGACGGCGGCCTGCCATCATCGGACAAACTACGCCTGTTTCAGGGTGGCCTGCGCCTCAGCCGCTTGCCAGTGCTTCTCCAGCGCCTTTCGCAATTCGAGAGAGCGCTTCCGCAGGAGTAACTTCTGCTTTCGTAACCGGCCGAACCTTGATTTATCCCCATTTCTTTTCGACATAATTGCCTCCCTCTTGAGTCCAACCTGGACTTATTCGCGGCCCATGGGGACTCGGCACATGGTCCGCAAGACGTTTGCCGGGAACGCGAATCACTGCGCCCGCTCCCTTAAAGCGATTGGCTTCCCGGCCTTCGGTTGGTAATAGAAGGAATGGAGAGGATCGGCTGCCTCTGCAGTGCATTCAGCGACACCAGAAACGCCAGCAAGCAAGCCACGTCCACCCAGAGAAACACCGCGCGGGAAAGCACGACGGGCACTATAGGGTTAAACAGCACGGCAATCGCAACGAATCCGGCTGTCCAGAGGTACTTCGGCTGGGTAACCGCCTGAGTGGCGACCGTAATGGCGCCCACACAGACCAGTATATCCAACACGATCGCCGCGCCTGCGGAGACTTCCCAGAATGCCGCAAGCAGCAAAACCCCAACACAAACGAATTTCATGATTTTCGTAAACATTCGCACACCTCTCTTCCGGCGATTAATGGATTGCCCCTTGCCGGATAAGGAAGAGGGCGGGAACTCGCCGCCCCCAACGAACACCAAGGCCTATGGGTTAGGCTGCCGCGCGGGCAGTAATCTTGTGGAAGGTCGAGTTGGTGACATCGTAGGTCTTAACGGCAGGAGTCCCTTCAATGACTTTCGCCAGGGCCTTCTGCACTTGGGGATAAGTGTCGCGGTTATATGTTTCCGCGCTCTCTTTCCGGTCCCACAGACTGATCCCAACCGCTTCCGTCCCACCGGGAACGGCGAGGACAATTTCGTCCAGGAAACCTTTGTGCTTTCGAAGCAACGGAATGACTTCGTCGTTGATCGTTCGGGTAAACTCCGCGACGCAGCCGGCCTTCAGATGCATGGAGACACTTCTTGCAAACATATCATCCTCCTCGGTTGTCGTCTAAGAGGTGCAATTGCAGGTAACCCGACTTAGTTCAGGTTGTCTGGAGACTTAGAGGTAGGAGTTGTCTCATTGACTAGTATCAGCTACTTTACTTTATTTGTCAAGCAAATTACGAGATAATCTATTATGATTAACCTATAGCAGTTAATAACCGGAGGAGCGTGGTGGATATTTCATTAGTGATTAAGCATCGCCTGGAAGAATTGGGCTTTGGGCAGCGAGACCTGGCAGGCGCCGCGCAGGTGACGGAGTCCTACATTTCGCAATTGCTGACTCGAAAAAAAGCGCCCCCGGCGGCTAGTCGAACGGATATTTATGACAAGATGTCAAAGTTCCTGAAGCTCCCGGACGGCGAACTGGCAAAGCTGGCGGAACTGCAACGCCGGGAAGCGCTCAAAAGAAAACTGGCGGACCCGCCCGCGCCTTTGTTTAAAGAAGTTCGAGAGTTGGTTCTGCGCAAATGCAAAGCCGGAACGCAGAAGCAAATACAGGCAATTTTTGAGAAGCAGCCCTTCGGCGAAGTCGAACGCCTGGTGACTCAGAAGCTCCTGGACGTGGTTAAGGGCGTTGCCAGAGAAGAACTGGAAAGCGAAAATTGGCTCCGTCTGGTGGCCAGGCTCAGCAACCGGAGCTATGAAGGCATGCGGGTTTCGATTCTCGAGTTCCTGGACACGGACGTATTCAACGTGTCGGGAGAAAATTGCGTCTCCTTTTTGGATCCGGTGATCGACTCCTGGGACATTGACCTGGCAACTTTTAGCGTGGAAATCGTTCTAAACTGGAGAGTGGCCCCAGACCACACTAAAAGGTTTGAGTTTATGGAGAAGGAACTGGCTTTTGATGAGGAGCCGGGACTCAAAGAATTCCTTGGAGACTCTTCCCTCAGCGGCGATGCGACCGAGGAAGAAATCGCGTTCATAAGGAAGCTTCGATTCAGCGGGAAACGGCCTACCGCCCTCTATTATTACCGGGAACTGCAGAATCTTAGAGATCCTCTCCATTTTCGCACTCCACGAACGCAATAACCCATTCCCGCTACGAAACACGATGGAGGGCGAGGACGGAAGTTGCGGCAAACGAAGGATGGGAACGGATCGGGATTTTCACACGCAATCGCGGTCAGCGCGCGGGGAGCGCGGAACGCACATCCCGGTTGAGGGCGGCAGCGGAGAGCCAGCCGTCATGGGACCACAGGATCTTTCCAGAACTTGAGCTGAGCACGAACCACGGCAGGTCACCAACCTCGTAGTGATCGGCAAGCCAGCCGCTTGCGTCCTCAACGATGGGCGTGCGAAGCGTTGCCGCAAGGGGAGCAAGCGTTTGCCGGGCTTCGGCCGGCGAGGGTTCGATCGTAAGCTCATCGACGGCGACCGGCGAGGGCCAGTCCCGCCGCCGCGCCAGAGCCGCGTAACTATCTAGCGTGGCGAGATTCTTTGCGAGGTCCGCATTTGACCCGAGCCACCCGGCAAAAAAGAGCATCAGGTGCGGGTGTGAATCCCCTAAAACCACCGGCTGCCGCTTTGCCCCGAGGGGCGGCAGGCCTAACGGCTGGGTTGGGCTGGGCCGCCCCTTCGTCTGCTCCGAAGCCTGGCGGGGCGGGGAGACGGCAGGATGCGAGGGCAGCAGGCGCGCGATTCCCCTGGCGAGGTCCTGGGCCTGATCGCCGACCGCCTGGTAGCTCATGGGCGTGGAGTATTTGAAGCGCTCGTGGCCGCTGCCGTCGATAAGGTATACGGCGGTCGAGTGCTCGACATCGCCGTTCGACTGCGCCACGTACACGTGGTAGGCGCGCCAGACGCTCTCCAGTTGCGCGCGCGAGCCGGTGAGAAACCGCCAGCGCTCCTGCAACTCATGCACGCGCGTGTAGGCCGCCACATCAGCCACTTTGGCCTTCCGCAGGTTGACGTCCACCCCAAGCAACTGCACGTGCGACGCCGCAGCCGGCCCGAGGATTTTCAGCGCCTCAACCATGCTCTCGGTGGTCAGCGGGCACATCTCAGTGCACTCCGGGTCAACGAACGTGAGCACAACCACCTTGCCGCGGAACTCGGCGAGCGAGGTCAGCCGGTTCTGCTGGTCGCGCAGCACGAATGCCGGCGCGGCCGGGCCAGCTTCCCTTCTCTTCTGCATAATGAAAAGCGCCGCCCCCACCGCCAGGAGCGCGCCGGCAATGACAATCAGCAGCCAGCTTTCCCGAAGCATTGCCGGGAATGTTTTTGGATTTTTTTGTTCCATGCCCGAAGTCTGAGGTCTGTTTTTCGCCCGCTGATGAAGTTTCAGGTTACGCGCCGCATTCCCTGAAGTCAACGGCGGCGCGAAATCAGTATTCCACTTTGACGAGGCAAAGCCCCTGCGCTGGGGCCGTGGGGCCGGCTTTCGA
>JAJYHU010000246.1 GCA_021784615.1 Acidobacteriota bacterium
GAAAAATGCCTGGGCGCTTGAGTGCGTCGGGCAGAACATTCCCGCCGAATGCGTCCTGCCCGGAGAATCCGCGTCCGGTGGCGTGATGGACCGGGCGGCCCCATTCTCGTTCAGAGGATCTGCGGGGAAGGTGGCGGCGCAATCGAATTTGTTCAAGGAGGGGGAAGCGATGAAAGCGAGTGAAGCGATGACTCTTATTGGACGGCTTTCAGTCGGCTTCATCATGGGCTTAGTCCTGCTGGTAACTGCGCCCGTGGCCTTTGGGGCCGCTGGCGCGCCGAGTAGGCAGCCCGTATGGCGAATCGGCCGTTTCGATAAATCTTCCGCCGAATTTCACTCTGGAGCCGTGCCAACACCAGCTCCCGCCTACGTGATTGGAAAGAGTCTTGCGAAAAAAGATTGGTACGCATTCCAGCCCGGCACAGCCAATGGCCACGCGGGAACGCGTCCTCATCCTCTGACCATCCAATTTGACATGAAGGGCGCACCGAAAGGCCTTTACACCCTGAAGATCGGGATGCTGGTGCACACCCGGCGACTTTCCATTCTGCAAGTGGACCTCAACGGCCACCGCGGCTGGGTTTACCAGCGTCCGCAATGGCACGACGTGCCGGGCGATAAATATTGGAAGGATTTAGCCGAGATTCAGCTGCCTACGCGCGACTTCCATCGAGGGACAAACCGCATGGTGCTGACCGCCATCGACGAGCCCAGCCAACGGGATAACGTCAGCGACCCGGGAATTGCCTACGATGCTTTGGAACTGGACCAGGACCCCTCTCGAAAGTTTGAAACTCATGAAATCTCGGCGGAAGTCCACCCCACCATTTTCTATCAGCGGAAGGATGGGCGCCTTGTGGAGTTGGTGGATGTCTATACAAGCCAGAACGCTCCTTCCCGCAAAGGCAGCCTGACTTTGGCGGTGAACAAGCAGAAGTTCACCGAGCCGCTTTCGCCGGACCGCGACTTCGGACAGCAGCGGATCGAGTTCGCCGTGCCGGACTTTGCTTCCGGAACAGAGGGCCGCCTTTTGGTGCGTCTGGGCGGAAGCAATCGCCGCTTTACGGTGACTCTGGAACCGGCGAAGAAGTGGAAAATCTACGTTGTGCCCCACGAGCACCTGGACGTGGGATATACCGATTATCAGTCAAAAGTTGCCGCCATTCAAAACCGGGTTGTGGACGAAGCCTTGCACATGATCCGCGAGAATCCGCAGTTCCGCTATAGCCCGGACGGCTTCTGGGTGCTGCAACACTTCTTCGCAGGGCGGGATCAGGAGGACCGCAACCGCCTTATCCAGGCCGTTCAAGACGGCAAGTTTTTCGTTCCCGCCCAATACGCGAACCTTCTGACCGGTTTCCCAGCGGTTGAGACCCTGATCCGGTCGCTTTATCCCAGTTTTGAGTTTGACCAAAAACATCACGAGCCGTTCGATTACGCGAACATCACCGATGTCCCGTCCTACACCTGGTCCTACGCCTCGATTCTGGCCGCGGCCGGAATCAAGTACTTGCTCGCGGGCTGCGATCAGACCCGTGGTCCGATCCTGGATCAAAGCCACCTGCTTGAGAGGTCGCCCTTCTGGTGGGAAGGGCCGGACGGCAAGAAGGTTCTTATGTGGTATTCCGACAGCTACGGACAGGTAGGAGCCTTCTTCGGGCTGCCGCCGCAAGTGGTGACAGGGCAGGCCGCGCTGCCAAGATTCTTGCAGATGTATCCTGAGGCGGAGTATAAGCCCGATTCCATGCTGCTGTTTGGGGCTCAATGGGAGAATTCAGATCTCTATCCCCAGCAGGCCACCATCGTCAATGAGTGGAATAAGATCTATGCCTATCCGGAGTTGCGCTATTCGGGGTTTGCGGAAGCGATGGCGCAGGTTGCCAAGGACGACGGCGATTCAATTCCTGTATATCGGGGCGACGGCGGACCTTACTGGGAAGACGGTATTGCCTCAGATTCCTACTATGCCGCGATGAATCGCCAAAGCGAGCAGCGGGCGCTTTCCGCGGAGAAGCTTTCAACCCTCAGCTTTCTTGTGAATCCCCGCACCCGGCCGGATCGCGCCGTCATCAAGAATCTGTGGCAGAACCTCCTGCTGTTCGACGAGCACACCTGGGGTGCGGCCGGCAGCATCTCCAGCCCCGAAAGCGAGGAATCGGTCCGGCAGTTGGCGGTGAAGGACGCCTTCGCGACCCGCGCCAAGCAAGAGGTGCAGGAGGTGATCGGACAGTCCATGGCGGAACTGGCCGACAAGATCCACATCCCCAGCGGCACATGGGTGGTTTTCAATCCTCTGAACTGGACGCGAAGCCAGCTTGTCGAAACGGACCTCCAGAAGGGTTATCAGATCATTGATCTTGCCACCAAGCAGACCGTTCCTTACCAGATCCTCTCGGTAAGCGGCAACGCGCAGCGCATCCGCTTTCTTGCCCGCGACGTGCCCGCCGTGGGCTATAAGTGCTACGCCATTCAACGCGCCGCCTCTCCTCCGCCAAGCCTCCAAACGGAGTCCGGAGACGTTATGGAAAACGCCTACTATCGGATTCGGTTGGACCCTGAGAGCGGCTCGGTCAAAAGCATCTTCGATAAGCAGTTGCAGAAGGAGCTTGTTAATCCCTCAAGCGCTTATCGATTCGACCAGTACCTCTACGTGACGGGCGGCGACAAGCCGTCTCGCAACCGGCTGCTCTATAACGACGTGGGTTTGCCCATGCCCAAGCTTGCCGTGCATCCTGCGGCAAACGGCCGCCTGGTTTCCATAACCCGGGTGCCCTTCGGACTGGTGGCTCGCCTGGAGAGTTCGGCGCCGAACACTCCCAGGATTGATTCCGAGATCATTCTCTTCAATCACCAGAAGAAGATCGAATTCATCGACCGCGTCCACAAGCAACAGGTCTACTCAAAAGAGGGAGTGTACTTTGCTTTCCCTCTGGCCATGGACCATCCTGAATTCCGTTATGAAATCCAGAACGGTTACGTGAACCCCGCGCATGACCAACTGCCGGGAGCCGGCAAAGAATGGTTTTCAGTCCAGCACTGGGTTGAGGCTCAGCAGGGTAACACCAGCGTGGCTCTCGTCCCGGTCGACGCCTCGCTCGTGTCCTTGGGCGATATTGTGCGGGGAACTTGGCCGCTTCAGTTCGGCCAACGGGACGGAACGATATTTTCCTACGTCATGAACAATTATTGGTTTACAAATTACCGCGCAGGCCAGGGAGGGGATTTCACGTTCCGGTATGTGCTTACCAGCGACAGCGCATTCCAACCTGCGGCGCTCAGCAGGCTGGGATGGTCGGCAATGACTCCCTTTGAGGTGAATAACGTTATTTCGAATGACAAAGCCGTGAATACCCCTGAACCGTTGAACGCCGTCGAGAGCAGTTTTGCGAAGGTGGACTCGCCCGAGGTGGTGCTGGTCAACTGGAAACGAGCTGAGAATCGCCAAGGCACGATTATGCGCTTCATCGAGGTTGCGGGTAAGGACGCGAGCGCCAGCGTGCAGATTCCCCTGATGGACGTTCAGCAAGCTTGGCAGTGCGATGCCATGGAGCAGAACCAGCGGGCGCTGCCGGTCTCCCCTCACGGATTTCATTTTGACGCGCAGCCGTTTCAGATTGTTACGGTGCGCGTGAAGGGAACAATAAATTTGCCGGAGGCGGGCAAGTAGCGCACCCGGAACCCTCACAGGCTTGACGGTTCGGAGGGCCTTCCCTGCGACAGTTTCATCAGCAAAGAGGGAAGCTGCTGGCTGAAGGCTGAGCGTGCGAGAACCACGTCGCATCCTGCCGCGCGCGCGGCTTGCGCCAGATCGGCCTGCACGTGCGAGAGAAACCCGATTACGGGGATGCCGCGGGTGTTGGCATCTCCCTTGAGAGTTTTCAGCATTCCGATGGCTGCGCCCGAGCGATGGTTCAAGTCCAGCAGGATTGCCGAAGCTCCACCGCTCGCGAGAGAATTCGCGATTGCGTTTGGCGCGACAGTCTCCATCGCCACCTTCAATTGCCGGGCGGTCTGCTGAATCTTTGCCAGGAAGAACAGGTCGTCAACCACTGCCAAAATTCGCTCTGCCATTCAATTGCTTCCTCCGGAGATATCCGAACATCCCAAGCTGCGCAACCGTGCGGGCCAGCATCCGCCAAGCCTTAGAGTAGCAGATTTGCGAAGGTGGCTTTGTGCGGACCCGCTGGACTCGCCGGGAATTTGGTAAGATGGAGTGGAACGCCTGGATCTGACCGAGAACGCGCGAAAGCTGACAACTTCGCAGGGTTTATCGCGCCAGTTTCTTCCTAAAGGGTCTGCCGGCTTCCCTCCTGGAACCTTTTCTGCAAAAAAGCAACTTCTCGCGTAACCCAAGGGTGTTGATCTCCGTCAATAAAATGTGCAAGAGCTTTTCTGACCAAGCCATAAGCAGTTTTGGATATTTCTGTGCTGGGGATAACCTCCCCAGGCGATCTCTTCGGGCATTAGGCAGAGGATGTCCGTGCGGGGACAAACCGTGGAACCCAATAGGAAACGCACCATTCGAGTATGCCGACCTTCGGTGGTGGTGCTGTGCGGCCCGGCAGCGTCCGGGAAGTCGACGTTTGCAGCCCGGCATTTCCGGCCCACCCAAGTAATCTCGTCAGATTTCTGCAGGGCGCTTGTGTGCGACGAGGAGCGCGACCAGCGTTACCCTTTGCAGACGTTTGCTCTTGTGGAGGCCATTGTTAGCCAGCGGCTTTCCATCAACCGCCTATGTGTTGTGGACTCAACGGCCCTGACCTTTGAGGCGCGCAAATCGCTGCGGGAGACCGGCCGCAGGTTCCAAGTGCCTGTCGAGCTTTTCATGTTTGATCTTCCGCTTGAAACGTGTGTCGATTTTGACCGAAAGCGCGAGAGGTCTGTCGGAGAGAAGGTCATCAGAGAGCATTTCCAGATCTTCAACCAAGCTCTCGCTTCAGTTGAATCGGAAGGTTTCGACCGAATTTTGGAGATCCACGAGGACGATTTCGAGAGCTTCCAAATTGAAATTCTTTACCGTCCAGTCTTCCACTTTGCCCAGGAAACACCGGGAAAGGAGCGGCGTTCGTCTCGCGCTCCTGTGCTTGAACCTAGTCCTCGCTGTTGACACCACGCAACTCTACCCCCTAGAATCGCCAAGGGATATATGTGATGAATTCAGGGTCCAAAGAGGCGGTGTTGTTTTCCGGCTTAAGGCCGGCCGCGGATGTTTTTTCTTTGATTGGCAACACGCCGCTTATTCGTCTGAATAAGCTTGCGAAGGACTTGCCGGACGTCGATCTCCTGGCGAAGGCCGAGTGGGTCAACCCCGGTGGATCGGTAAAGGTACGGGCCGCCTGGAACATTATCTTGGAAGGCGAGCGGGCCGGGTTGATGAATCGCAATAAGATTCTGCTGGACTCGACTTCCGGAAATACGGGGATTGCCTACGCCATGATCTGCGCGGCTCGGGGTTACCGGCTGAAGCTGTTCATGCCCTCGAACGTCAGCGTGGAGCGGAAGCGCATCCTGAACGCCTATGGAGCGGAGATCGTTTACACCGACCCGATGGAAGGTTCGGACGGGGCCATCCGGCAGGTGCGCGAACTGGCCTTAAAGGAACCCGAGACTTACTTTTACGGCAACCAGTATGACAATCCCGCAAACTGGAAAGCCCACTACCAAACAACCGCTCCTGAAATCTTTGAGCAGACGGAAGGGAAGGTCACGCACTTTGTGGCGGGCCTTGGAACGACCGGAACCCTGGTGGGAACGGCGCGCCGGTTGAAAGAACTGAAACCGTCCGTCCGCTCGATTTCGGTGCAGCCGGACTCGCCGTTCCACGGGCTGGAGGGTTTGAAGAACCTGTCGTCGGCCATTGTGCCAGGCATTTATGATCCTTCCGTAGTGGACGAGAACATTGAGGTTTCAACCGAGGATGCCTACGCCATGACGCTGCGGCTGGCTCGGGAAGAGGGCTTGCTGGTAGGCGTTTCGGCCGGCGCGGCGATGGTTGCCGCATTGGATCTTGCGCGGCGGGCCGGGCAGGGCGTTGTGGTTACTCTTTTCCCCGACAGCGGCGACAAATACTTGAGCGAGCGTTTCTGGGACGATGCCCCCAACCTGTAGCTCGATGTGCGCGGGCTCAGCATGACCGTTGGCCTTTTCCCTCAATTTTTGGCCTTGTGATCCTAATCTCGGCGATCAATTTATGGCGATAAATTTCAAGCCTGATGAACTTGAAAAACTCCTGGCTCACGGCGCGCGTGATTATCCCAGCGAATGTTGCGGAGTTCTGCTGGGGCGCGCGGACGGAGAGAGCAAAGAGGTTGCAGAGGCGGTGCCTTTGCGAAATCTCCGGCACGATCCCACACGGGCGCAGGAACTCCTTCCTGTTGACGACCCCAGCCGGGAATCCGAGAAAAATCGCTTCCTCATCGATCCGGAGGACCAATTGCAGGTGGAGAAGGATTCGCGCGCGAGGGGGCTGGAGGTTTTGGGGTATTACCATTCGCATCCTGACCACCCTGCCCGGCCTTCAAATTATGACCGCGAGCATGCTTGGCCGTGGTATTCTTATGTTATTATGTCAGTTGAGCGCGGTGAGGCGAAGGAAGTAACCTCCTGGGTGCTTTCCAAGGATCGGCTGCGCTTTGAGCAAGAGGACTTGAAGGCGCTGTAACGTGGGGCTTCGATTTGCATCTAAGCTTGGGGACAGGGTAAGTTTTATTATTTTGACTGGTCTTCTTTTTACGAACTTTTGAGGAGAACGAATGGCGGTAAAGGTTGTGATACCAACTCCCCTGCGGCAATTCGCGGGGAAAAAGGACTCGGTGGAAATCGACGCGAGCACGGTTGGGGAGGCGCTTGCGGGACTGACTTCGCAGTTTGGCGACCTGCGCAAGCATCTTTTCAACGAAGAAGGCAAACTGCGCAGTTTTGTTAACGTTTATGTGAATGACGAAGATATCCGGTTCCTCCAAAAGGACCAGACCCCTGTTCACGAAAGCGATGTCATCAGCATCGTGCCCTCCATTGCAGGTGGTTCCTTGATCTGTTGCATCTGTAGTTAGCCTGGGTTCCGCGAGTGGAATCCCGGGCCAATCCCCCCAAGTTGAAACTCAACCTTCAAGACTGAAGGGAAAAATTCCAAGGGAGTTTGGGCAACGAATCAAGACCATTTGGTCAATATTGAGAAGAGGGAAAAGAAAATGCCAACATTAACGTCAGCTCCAACATTGCAATTGAGCAATGACGAAATCCTGCGCTACAGCCGCCACCTCATCATGCCGGAAGTGGCCATGGATGGCCAGTTGAAGCTGAAGCAGGCGAAAGTGCTTTGCATCGGCGCCGGAGGCTTGGGAACTCCGCTGGCGCTTTATCTGGCCGCGGCGGGCGTGGGCAAGCTGGGCATGGTCGATTTCGACGTGGTGGACTACACGAACCTTCAGCGGCAAATCATTCACGATACGGACGACGTCGGACGTCCCAAGCTTGAGTCCGCGCGCGACACCATCCGCGACATCAACCCGAATGTGGAGGTGGTGCCTTACGAAACGCACCTGAATTCGGAAAATGCAATCGACATTTTCAAGGATTACGACATCGTCGCCGACGGCACGGACAATTTTCCCACGCGGTACCTGGTGAACGACGCTTGCGTGTTGCTGGGCAAGCCCAACGTCTATGGCAGCATCTTCCGATTCGAAGGGCAGGCTTCAGTTTTCTATGCCAAGGAGGGGCCGTGTTACCGATGCCTCTATCCTGAGCCGCCACCGCCGGGACTGGTTCCCAGTTGTGCCGAGGGAGCCGTACTGGGCGTCCTGCCGGGGATTGTGGGCTCCATCCAAGCGCTCGAAACGATCAAGCTGATCCTCGGCAAAGGCAAGCCGTTGATTGGCCGGCTGCTTCTATTTGATGCCCTTGATCTTAAGTTCCGGGAACTCAAGTTGCGCAAGAATCCCGACTGCCCGGTCTGCGGTACTCATCCGACCGTGACCAAACTGATCGATTACGAACAATTTTGTGGTATCCGAGGAGAAGAACACGTGCCTGAAACCAACGTGCCTGAGATTACAGTGAAAGAGTTGAAGCAGATGATGGACGCAAAGAAGCCTTTTGTCCTGGTGGATGTTCGTGAGGCGCATGAGTACCAGATCTGCCGGATTGACGGCTCCAAGCTGATTCCGCTGGGCGACGTGCCGAAGCGGATGCACGAGTTGAACTCCGCCGACGACATCGTCGTCCATTGCCGATCCGGCGTGCGCAGCGCCAAGGCCGTGGAATTTCTCATGAAGTCAGGCTTCAAGAAGATCCACAACCTCCAGGGCGGAGTTCTTGCCTGGGCTCGCGATATCGATCCCTCCATGCCGACCTATTAATCGGCTCAAGCGTTCCGTGGTGCTCGGCCGGGACAAGTCATTTGTCGTCCCGGTTTAAGCGCTGAGCGGCCAGACTCCGCAGAACCCCGATAAAAGCCGCGGCCGCCGGCGTCAGAAACTTTCTTTTGGCGCGCACAATGCCGACCGTCCGGGTGGGCGGTGTCGGCGCGAATTCCAGCAGGCCGACATCGCCGCGGCGGTAGCGCGAGTGGGCGATTTCAGGCAGAAGGGTCACGCCTGCTCCGGCCGACAACATGGCCATCAGAGTGTCAAACTGCCCTCCTTTGAAAACCACGTGAGGATTCATGCGCAAACTCTTACAGATTTCCATTACGCCCGCGTTGACGGTAATACCCGGACAGGCTTTTGAACATTGCGTCGGAGCTTGCGGTAAAATATATGGCGAAACGACTGGAATGACTCCAACAAAAACGGGGCCTGCGTGCGGGCCGCGCATGGCGAGACTGGCAACAGCATAGATAACCTGAGGGCGCTGGAGGCAAGGCCTTTGCGCCCTCTTAACTTGAAAGGGAGGTTTCGATTGCATTAAAAGTGGGCGATGTGGCGCCGGATTTTGTTCTGAAATCGGCGATGGGAGAGACGCAAGGCGAATTTAAACTTTCTGACCACAAAAGGAAAAAGTGGTGTTGGTTTTTTACGCTTTGGACTTTATGCCGGTTTGCCAGAGTGAATTGCCGGCTTTCCAGGCGGAACTCGCCAAGTTTGCGGGTCTGGAGGCCGAGGTTGTGGGCCTGAGCACGGACACGGTTTTCTCCCATATCGCCTTCCAAAGGGGAATGGGAGGTTTGGAATTTCCCTTGGCGGCGGACCGCTAGCCTTATGCGAACACGGCACAGGCTTACGGAATTTTTCCGCCCAGCAAGCACGAAATCCCGTTTGTGAATGATCGTGCCGTTTCATTGTGGACAAGGACGGCAAGCTCGCGTGGGCGAAGGTTTATGAACTGAGGGAGCAACCGGACGTGGACGAAGTTCTGGAAGCCCTGCGTGGCCTTGCCTGAACCCTGGTCTGCACCCGCCATTTCCGGAAGCGCAGGAAAGGGATAAAATGAGCTTGGGGCATGGCCAATGAACCTTTCCGAGCTGGTTGAAAAGTACGTCGAGGCTGCCGGAGGCTTTGGCAGGCCCGTCCACCTTTCCTTCCTGGGGCTATCCAAGTCGGAGACGGAAAAGCTTATCGCCGGCTTCGATGAAGATTATCAGGTCAGCCGCTACTTGCTGCTTTTGCGCGAGACCGATGAGGCGCTCGACGCTCTGCCCGAAGCGGACCGAGTTTACAGGATTAACGGGGTCGAGTGTTCCCACATCAGCTTTCAGCCGGATGTTCGAAAGCTTTTGTGAAACTCATCTGGAGAGCTTGCAGGCGAGGAAGCAGGTTGCCGGAGACTTGCGCTGGCGCAGCCTGAAGCATCCGTTCGATGCCGGCGCCGTTCACTTCAAGGAACTGGGCGGCAAACAAATCTGCCGCCCAACTCCACATTCTTTCCCGGTATTAGAACCTATGGAACCGGCGATACCGGAGTTGCGCATGGTCGCGACGCAGATCGCGCGACCGGCGGACGAATCGATACTGGGCGCGCCGGAGCCGGTGACGTTCGGCTCTCGCCTGCCGGCTATAGGGGCCAAACTGCCGGCGGTCAAAGCGCAATCGCATATGATCCCGGTAAATTTGGCGCCGTGTCTTAAAGCGCTGAAGCTGGTCCTGCTGGATGTCTACGCGGGCCCCCAGGTGTCCTCGGGCAAAGGCCGCCGGCGCGGCGGCAAGCAGCCCGGCTAAGGTCGCCAACAAGAGCCATTTTCGCCCATCTCTTATCATTCCGTCCTCCTTCGCTTCGGGATTTCCTGCTCCTGTTGCATAAACCCCCAGTGAGAGAAAAAGTTTCGCGGACTGCTGAAAACCCTCTGCTGCATGGGTTGGCGGCAACTGTGAATGCTGTGCTGGCGGAAACCTTTACGGGTGGTCGACGGCA
Source organism: Acidobacteriota bacterium (assembly GCA_021784615.1). Classification (GTDB taxonomy): domain Bacteria; phylum Acidobacteriota; class Terriglobia; order UBA7540; family UBA7540; genus JAMCXS01. Next base: position 10,351 of record JAJYHU010000246.1, read on the forward strand.
GCGGTGGAGAACGATACTGTATAGCGGAGAGGTTGAGCTTATGATAGGAGTCATTCGACAGGCGAGGATTGGGAGATGAAAGCTTTCGCATCGTGCGCCCTTGCATTATTTTTTCTTGCGACGCCAGCCATCGGGCAGGGGCTGGCTCAAGAAAGGAATCCGCTGATCGACGGCAAACTGATGTACGTGGGCTGGATGCCTGACAATCTCGACTCATGGATCGTCGTTGACCTCCGCGCCTGGGGAAAATACAAGCCCACCCGTGACGCCGAAGGCGTGGACCTTGTCATGGAAGCCCAAAAGCCTGAAAGAAGAACCGAATTCCAAATGCGACATGGAATCCCTCAGCCCAAGCAGGTTGAGCGAAGGCGTGGACGCATCATGTTTTCGATTGTTGTGGCGAACTGGGTGACCCGCAAGACTGTTTGGCAGGCGGATATTCTTGACAAGAAACCCCAAAAGGGCCGGCGTGAAGCGACCACGGGATCGCGCAGTGAAATTTACGCCAAAGGGTTTTCAACCCAAGAACTCGCCGAGGAGATCCTGAGAACGTTGCGGTCTTATGTGGACCACCTTTCTTCGGAAGGCGGCGCTGCCTCGGCTCTTAAGCCTCGTCCGTGACGAATACTGCTGAGTCTCACCTCGTAGTTTTATAGCAGAGCGAATAGGCATGGATAACAACTTTATGAAAATTGCTATTACCGGATCGACGGGATTGTTCGGGCACGGCCTGGTTCAGGTGATCCAGCGCCGCCAGCGGGTATTGCCGATAAGCCGGGCGGAAGCCGATATCACGAAGTTTAACGAGGTGCGGTCTGCTTTCCTGCGGCTGCGCCCGGACGTGGTCAT
>JAJYHU010000121.1 GCA_021784615.1 Acidobacteriota bacterium
GCAGGTGAATGAAGGCTGGTTCAATGGTCTGCCCGACGTGCCCAAGCAGGCGATCACCCTGACGATTCCGACGTTGTTCCGCATTCCTCAACTGATTCTTTCCGTGCCGGGCAAGCGCAAGGCCCACATCGTCCATCGCACGCTGACGGAAGAAGTCTCGACGAAGTGCCCCGCGACCATTATGCGCAAGCATCCTCACGCCACCGTTTATTTAGACCCTGACTCAGTGACTGAGCTGCCTTCTTAGCCAGGCGGCTACGCCTGAGGCCGAAGCCTGGTTGTTGTTCAACCGATGCGCGCGTGAAACACCATGAAAGCCTTTCAAGCACCTGCGATGGTGGATTGTCTGGACACTTTTCTGTTCCACCGTCGTCAACTACATCAACCGCCAGACGCTTTCCGTCCTTGCTCCGGTGATCATGCAGCGCTTTCACATGACGCACGAGGGCTACTCCTACGTTGTGTCGGCGTTCCAGGTTGCTTACGCCGGAATGTGGCTGGTGGGCGGCGTGATCATTGACATCATCGGCACGCGCCTCGGGCTGACGCTCGCGATGATCTGGTGGTCGGCTTCCAGCATGCTGCATTCTTTTGCCGGCTCCGTGTTTTCGCTCGCCGTCTTTCGTTTCATGCTGGGAATCGGCGAGGGATTCAACTGGCCGGGAGCCAGCAAGACCGTGGCGGAGTGGTTCCCGGCGCAAGAGCGCGGGCTGAGCGTTGCCATCTTTGACAGCGGATCGAGCATCGGCGCCGTCATTGCGCCGCCCTTTGTCGCCTTCATCGCCTATGAATTCGGATGGCGTTATTCCTTGAAACTTTACCGGAGGATTTACGGCGGGCTTCTTGATCAAACGCGGCATGCCGGTGATCCGATCTCGGAAGTGGGTCTGCGTGCTCAGTTCGCTGCCGATGCTTTCGGGGATACCCGCCGCCCTGACGGAAAACGCTTACGTCGCATTATTGTTGATCAGTCTTGCGAACTGGGGATTTGCCAGTTGGTCCACCTTGGGTCTGACGTTCCCTTCCGACCTGTTTCCGCAGGATGTCGTCGCTTCGGTCACCGGATTGAGCGGCCTTGGCGCGGGTTTGGTCAGCACGGTCTTCACGCTCTTCATTGGTATTATCGTCGATAAATTCTCTTATTTTCCCGCTTTCGCCGCGGCCGGCACCGTGCCGCTGTTGGCCACCATTATTGTGCTGTGGCTGATCCGCGCCCCGGGCTCGGGCACGGAACCGACAGCCGCCAGCTAGTTTTAAGCATGGATCGAACTTTCATCTATCATCTATCATCGTTTTTCCGAACGGCAAGACTGACCGAGCAACTATTCGAGGCAAATGGCGGCGCCGATGCTGGCCTTTCCTGACCTGAAACCGGCGGCAGCCTCTTTGTGTGTTAAAGTAAGCGAGCTTCGAAACCATCATGAAAGGTCAACAAGACATCATTGTTGTAGGGGCCGGGCCGGCGGGCTCGACGGCCGCCAAGCTCCTGGCTGACCGCGGCTATTCCGTGCTCGTGATCGACCGCTCGACGTTTCCGCGCCACAAGACCTGCGCAAGCTGGATTAACCGCCTGGCTTTCGAGCGGTTTCCATACCTGATGGACTGCCTTCCTGATCTTGTCGAAAATCCTTTTTATGGCGTCACTTTTTATGACCGGGAGATCGGGCGCGAAGCCCGCTATCGCGAACAGCGCCCCTCCGGTTATCTATCGCTGCGCTCAAAATTCGATGCGGGTTTGCTCCGCATCGCCGTCGTGGCCGGCGCGGAATCGCTTGAAGGCTGCCAGGTTGTGGATGTGCGCGAGGAGCGCGACGGCGTGCGGGTCCGGCTTGCGGATGGCCGCGAGTTTGCGTCCAGAATTGTGATTGGCGCGGATGGCGCTTCCAGCCGCGTGGCCGTGGCGGCCAAACTGCGCGGGGGGTGGGGCGCCCGCGATTATGTGGTTTGCGCCAACACCGATGTTCCTGTCCCGGCGGCGCGGATCAGCGCGTTTTATGGCGAGCGGATACCACTGCGCGTTTTCCTTGAATACGACGGTGTTCAAGGCTACGGCTGGGTTTTTCCCAAACGGAACCACATCTGCATCGGCATCGGAGCGCTGCTTGCGGACGGCCGCTCCATTCGCCCGCTTTTCAGCCGGTTTGTGGCCGATCTGCGCGCACACGAGCACATTCCGCCGGACCTTGCTCAGGAGAAGATCTATTTTGATATTGACCCGGTCGGGGGCGTCTACCGGACGCCCAGCCTGGTGCGCGGCCGCGTGATGTTGATTGGCGATGCGGCGGGTTTTGTTTCCGGGTCCACGGGCGAAGGCATCTATCCCGGCATGATCAGCGCGCAAGTGGCCGCGGAAGTGATCCACCGGGCTCTTAAATCCGCGTCTCCGGCGCCCGCGCTTGAACGTTACAACCAGGCGTGGCGCCGGGAGTTGGGTGATTACGTCAAAAGGCTTCCTGGCGGCCAGGATGAAGGCAAAACACGCGGCCGGATTGACATGATTTTCCGCGTGCCGCTGGTTTCTCGAATTGCGGGAAGAGCCTTCCTCTATGGCGAGCCCGCCTCGCTCATGACGCTGCTTCGCGCCTTGTAGCGCGCCCGAAGACGGCCAGCGCCCGCGAGTGGCCTTTCAGGATGATGGGGGAAACGTTGCGGCTTTTAGGGCTTTCCCTTTGAAGTTCGCGCGGGCGCAGTTTCGCCAGCCGCTGAGCCTTTCAGCCACCAGTGGCCCTGGTCGCGGCCGCTTTCCCACCAGCCGGAGACTTCCTGCTGCAAGGTCCTTTGCAGCAGGTCCTGGAAGGTCCTGCCGTTCCACGTTTCAAGATAAGCGCCCCAGGTTCCCGCCAAATGCCGGCCGTCCATCGTGCGGCCCGCCCAGGCGCCTTCCCATCGGTGGGGAGTCTTTTCCGCCCGCCACGTCCCGTCCATCACCACGCTGCCCGCGCTCACTAGAGTCCAGGCGCCTTCTCCGACGTTCGGACGTCCAGGCAAGGCGCGACCTGTCCAGGTTCCGTGCAGCACTTCCCTCGGCCCAATGGTCGCCGTCCACGTTCCGTGAATCAAGGGCACGGGCTGCCCGCCCAATGCGCCGACGCAAATCAGAAGCGCTATCGCCAGCCTGACGTTTCTCACCCGGGCACCTCTCTCAGGGTTCTAGCCGCTGTATACACCCGTTCGCTCAACAAGGCAAGGGACCCGGACCTTGGGTGTCGTTAGCACATCAAATGTCCGGTAGAGTGCGCAGGTAGTCTCTCCGCATGAGAACGAATTTTGCATTGCCTTCGTCCGGTGGACGCCATCCGTAGGCTGTGAGGTTGAAATGGAGAGGCGAAGAAAGGAAGGGGAAAGATGGCAACTTTGAAGCAAAGTCGCCAAGGGGAAGGATATGTGATTCTGTGGACCGTTCCCCAGCCGACTGATTTACTTTGTTTCAAACACCCGCAGATCGTGCCCGCTCATTTCCTTTGGCTGAGGCATGCCCAGGATGCCCAGCATGGTGGGAGAAATATCCGAGAGCGCCCCGCCTTCTCTTAATTTCTGGGGCAGCTTCTCGGCAATTAAGATCAAGGGAACGGGATTCGTGGTGTGAGCCGTATGAGGCCCTCCGGTTTTGGGGTCGACCATAAGTTCGGCGTTGCCGTGATCCGCCGTGACCAGCATGGCTCCGCCCTTGGCGCGCACCGCCTTATAGATCTGTCCCAAACAGGCATCGACGGTTTCCACGGCCTTGACCGTGGCTTCCAGCTTGCCGCTGTGCCCCACCATATCCGCATTGGCGAAATTGACAATGATCACGTCGCGGCTGCCCTCGTTGACGGCTTTCACCACCGTCTCCATCACACCCCGGGCGCTCATTTCAGGCTGTAAATCGTAAGTGGCCACTTTTGGAGAAGGCACCAGGATGCGATCCTCGCCCGGATAGGCTTTTTCCACGCCGCCGTTAAAGAAGTAGGTCACGTGAGCGTACTTTTCCGTCTCCGCCACGCGCAGGTTTTTCAAGTTCAGTTCTTCCATCACGGAAGCCAGAATGTGGTTGAGCGATTGAGGCGGGAAGACGTAAGGCGTGGTGAACGTCTTGTCGTACCGCGTCATCGAGAGGTAATGCAACTTTTCTGGGAAACCCCGGCGGGGAAACCCATCGAGATCCGCCTGTGTCAAGGCGCGCGTAAGCTGGCGTGCGCGGTCAGCGCGAAAGTTGAAGTACATCACGGCATCATTACTGCGGATGGTGGCCGTCGGCTGGCCCTGCGCGTCCGTGATGACCACGGGCACGACAAACTCATCTGTGACGCCCTGGTTATAAGATTGCTTGACGGCCGCAATCGGGTCCTCGGCCTTGATGCCATCGCCGTTCACAATGGCATCGTAGGCTTTCTGGGTCCGCTGCCAGCGGTTGTCGCGGTCCATCGCGTAGTAGCGGCCGGAAACGCTCGCAATCTCGCCCACGCCGAATTCCCGCATCTGTTTTTGCAGCGCCGCAATATATTCCGCTCCGTTGGTGGGCGCCGTATCGCGCCCGTCCGTGAAAACGTGGATGAAAACTTCCTGAACGTGATTTTCACGCGCCATTTTGAGCAGCGCGTAGAGGTGCCGCAGGTGCGAGTGCACGCCACCGTCGCTGAGCAAGCCCATAAAGTGCAGGCGCGTTTCCCGCCCCTGCTCCATCAATTCCAGCAGTGCAGGATTCTTGAAGAAGTCGCCGCGCTGGATGGCCGCGTCAATGCGCGTGATCTCCTGGTAGACAACGCGTCCCGCGCCGATATTCAGATGGCCCACCTCGGAATTGCCCATCAACCCATCGGGCAGGCCAACCCGTTCGCCCGAGGTGTAAACCAGTGTGCGGGGATATTCCTTTAGAAACTGGTTATAGTTGGGGGTTTGCGCAAGCGCAATGGCGTTGTTTTCGCGCTCGGCTCGGTATCCCCAGCCGTCCAGGATAATGAGAACTACAGGTTTTGGTCGGTTCATAAGTAAGGGACTCGGGAATAGGGATTTGGGGTCAGGGATTACTCGGCGCTTGAATCCTTAGTCACTAATCCCTAATTCCTGATTTACGCGCAGGCCACAGCGGCTTTGCCCAGGAATTCTGCGGACTCGCCCAGCTCTTCTTCAATGCGCAGCAACTGATTGTATTTGGCGATGCGGTCGGTGCGGCTTGCGGAACCGGTCTTGATCTGGCCCGTCCCCAGGCCGACGGCGAAATCGGCAATGAAAGCGTCTTCGGTTTCGCCCGAACGGTGTGAGATCACAGAGGTATAGCCGTTGCGCCGCGCGAGGTCGATAGCAGACATGGTTTCCGTAACTGTGCCGATCTGGTTCAACTTGATCAGAATGGAATTGGCGACGCCTTCCTCGATTCCCTGCCGCAGGCGTTCCGTATTCGTAACAAAAATATCGTCGCCCACCAGCTGGATTTTGTCGTCCAGCTCCTTGGTCATTCTCTTCCAACCTTCCCAGTCATCCTGCGCCAAGCCGTCCTCAATCGAGATGATTGGATACTGCCGAACCCAGTCGGCGTAGAGCTCGATCATCTGGTCCGCGGATTTCTCGGATTTGTCGGATTTGAAGAATACGTACTTGCCGTCCCGGTACAACTCGCTCGATGCCGGATCGAGGCCCAAGGCGATGTCCGTTCCGGGCGCGAAGCCCGCGGCTTCAATAGCTTCGAGGATCAGCTCGATGGCCTCAACGTTTGACTTCAGGCTGGGAGCGAACCCTCCTTCGTCGCCCACCGATGTTGAGTAGCCGCGCTCCTTCAAAACTTTCTTCAGGGTATGAAACGTTTCGACCCCCATGCGCAGCGCCTGGGAAAAAGTTTCCGCGCCCACGGGCATGATCATGAATTCCTGAAAGTCCACGGTGTTATCCGCATGGACGCCGCCGTTCAGCACGTTCATCATGGGCACAGGCAACAGCCGCGCCGAGATGCCGCCCAGATAGCGGTAAAGGGGCAGCCCGGCAGACCGCGCTGCGGCGCGGCAGACGGCCATCGAAACCGCCAGAATGGCATTTGCGCCGAGGTTGCTTTTGTTGGCCGTCCCGTCCAGCTCAATCAGCCGCGCGTCAACTTCCGGCTGAGCGCCGGCTTCCCGGCCGCCCAGTTCCCGGGCAATCACCGTGTTGATGTTTTCGATCGCCTGCAACACGCCTTTGCCTTGGTACCGGCGCTTGTCGTCATCGCGCAACTCAATCGCTTCATGTTCCCCAGTCGATGCTCCGGAAGGCACCGCCGCGCGCGCAGCGGCTCCGTCGCGAAGGCGAACCTCAGCCTCCACGGTAGGGTTTCCTCGCGAATCAAGAATCTCTCTACCCACAACAAGATCAATCTCAGCCACTCGGTTATCTCCTTTAATTACCCTCAAACCCTCTATTTTAGCACAAACAGGCTCCAACGCGCTGCATGGCGGCATTTTCGCGGACGAAACTCACATGAGAGCTTGCTTCACGGGCGCGCTTCGCGAAATAATGGGCGGAGCCTTTCGATGCGCGATCTGAACCCCGAACAACGGAAAGCGGTTGAACACGGCGACGGCCCCCTGCTGGTCATCGCGGGACCCGGAAGCGGCAAAACCCGCGTGATCACCACGAGAATCGTGAATCTTCTTGAAAAGGTTCCCGGGCTCCGGCCGGAAAACATTCTGGCGCTGACTTTCACCGACAAGGCCGCCGGAGAAATGAAGAGCCGGGTCAAGGAAGCGCTGCCGGACCTGGATACAAGCCCTCACATTTCCACCTTTCACGCGTTTTGTTACTCCGTGCTCCGCCAGCGGCATTTTGAGCGGAAACTGCTCGACAAAGTCGACGTCTGGATATTCCTGCGCCGCAGAATGGATCAGCTGGGCCTTGAGTACTACCAAAAGCTTGCGGCGCCCGGCGCCTTCCTGCACGATCTGAACGATTTCTTCTCGCGCTGCCAGGACGATCTGGTGGGACCCGAGGAATTTGAGGCCTTCGTCCGCAAACTTGAAAACGAGTTTCGCGCGCGCGCCCCCGTACTGGATTCGGCAGAACGGAGGCTCCAGGAAGAAGAGCTCCGCAAGCAGCAGGAACTGGCCCGTGTTTTCCGCACCAGCCGGGAACTGATCGAGGAAGCTGGCGCATCGAGCCTTGGCAGCCTGGTCAGCGAAACGGTGCGGCTTTGGGAACGCGAGCCGGAAACCCTGGAGCGCTACCGCCAGGAATTTCGCTACGTGCTGGTCGATGAGTTTCAGGACAGTAACTACGCGCAGGTCCAAATGCTGGCGCGCCTGGTTGCGCCGCCTCACAACATCGTGGCGGTTGGGGATGACGACCAGGCTATCTACAGGTTTCGGGGCGCCGCGCATGGCTCGCTGACCATGTTCAACCGGGCGTTCCCCGGCGCGGAAGTCGTCTTCCTCAATCGCAACTATCGTTCCACTAAAAAGATCCTTCGCGCCTCTGACGCCGTGATCGAGCGCAATCACCATGAGATCGCAAAACCGCAACTCACGACCGGCAACCCGGAAGGAGCAAACGTTCTGCTGCTCTCTTCGCCGGATTACTTGGTTGAGGCCGAGGGGATCGCGGCGCTGGCCGAAGACCTGCTCAGAAAAGGCATGCCGGCGCGCGACATTGCGATTCTCTACCGCGCCCATAGCCACCGCGATCTCGTAGTCCGTGAATTTCGCCGCAGAAAAATTCCCTTCGTGATCCGCGGGCTTTCCCTGCTGTCAACCACGGTGATTCGCGACTTGCTGGCCTACTTGCGCCTGGTCCATTCCGTCCACGACAACATCAGCCTGACGCGGGTGCTCTTGCAGCGTCGCTGGCAATTCCCTGAAGCCCTGGCGCTGGCCGTCCGCAAGAGGGCCGCAAAAAATCGCTGTTCGCTTGACGACGCGATCCGGGAAATGGAGGGCTCGCTCTTCAAGGAAGAGCTGGAGCAGACGCGCTGGCGGGAATTGAAATCCATTCTCCGGGAACTGAGGAAAAAAGCTGAACATATTCCGGTCACTTCAGTTTTCGACCGGATGACCGAGCGCCTGGAACTCAGGTTCCTTCCGGAGAGCGCCGACGCGGCCTATCTCGAAGCCTTCAGAAAATTCCTCGAGAAGTGGGAGGAGAAGAGTGAAACGCGCAAGCTCGGGGAGTTCATGGAATATTTCGGATACTTTCTCGAGGCCGGAGGAAAGATTGAAGCGCCCGATCCCGCCGGACCTTCAAACGCCGTTCAGATGATGAGCATCCACTCGGCCAAAGGTTTGGAATTTCCCGCGGTTTTTATTCTGAGCGTGGCGGCTCGGCGCTTTCCCCACAGCGAGCAGAAACCCGTCATCGAATTTCCCGGCGAACTGCGCAAGGGACCGCCGGCTCCGCCCAACATTCACCTGGAAGAAGAGCGGCGGCTGTTTTACGTGGCGATGACGCGCGCTCGCGAGAAGCTTTACGTTTCCGCGGTCGGCAAAAAAGGGAAGAAGGCTTCTATTTTCATTGACGATCTGGTTTCCGATCCGGCGGTAAGCGCCAAGGACATCGAATCGATTGATCTCGAGGGCGCCGCGCAGAACGCCGAGCTCTCCAAGCGGCCCGCGCGCGCTGCGGCTAGGAGCGAGGGCGAGGCCCAGCAAAATCTTTTCAGTGATCCGGCTCCCACTCCGGCCTCGGTGCATCCGCCGCTGGCCGAATGGGCGCGCGGCGCTCCGGTTGTGCCCACCGACGGGAAGCTGCGGCTGAGCGCGACCGCCGTCGAAACTTATCTCGAATGCCCGCTGAAATTTAAATTCAGCCACCTCTACCATATTCCGACGCGCCCGCAAGCGGCGCTGACGTTCGGCAATATCATGCATCAGGCGGTCCGCCATTACTTCATGCTTCGCAAGGAAGGAGAAGTCTCATTTGACGATCTGAGCGAGTTCTATCTTCGCTCATGGAAGAGCGCGGGCTTTCAGGATGGTTATCAGGAGGAGACCTATAAGAAATCCGGGCTCAGCCAGCTTCGAGGCTTCGTCGACCGGCACAACGCCGTCCCCATCGCTGCCGCAACGGTGCAAATGGAAGTCCATTTTGAAGTTGACCTTCAGGACGTGGTTCTCGAAGGCCGAATCGACCAGATCACTCCTTCAAGCCCGCAGCCGTCCAGCGAGGTCGAGTTGGTGGACTACAAGACGGGACGGCCTCGCTCCCAGAAGGACGCTGACAAGAGCACGCAACTTTCCGTGTACGCGCTGGCCGCCCGGCAACAACTGGGACTCCAGCCTCGCGGGCTGATATTCTACAACCTGACGAACAACCAGCCGGTCTCAACCGTCCGGACCGAGAAGGAACTGGCGGAAGTTCGGCAAAAGATTTTGGATGTGGCCCAGGAGATCCGCCGGATGGTTTTTCCTCCCACGCCGGGATTTGTGTGCAGGTATTGCGAGTTCCTTCCCATCTGCCCGGCTCACGAGGAGGAATTTTGAAGTCGTGATGCTTGTGGAGCAATTTTCGTTTCGTCCCATCGCGCTTGTTGAGCAACCGCGTCCGAAAAGGAGAAGCAATCCATGAATCCGTGGGTCTTGTTAATTGTCGGCGCCGTCTTCGGAGGAATCGTTGGATGGCTCTTGAGCGCCCAGCGACAGACCTCCGCGCTCGCCGCCCAGCAAATCGAGGCGGAAAGCAAAGCCAGAGTGGCGGAGAGCACGATCGCCGAACTGCGCTCGAGGGTTGAAGAAGTCCAGGTGAAGCTTGCAGGTAACGAACAGGAAGTGAGAAATGAAGCCAAGTTGCGCGTGGCCGCGGAAACCCGGCTCCAGGAAGCGCAGGCCAACCTGGAAGAGCAAAAGCGCCAGATCGAGGAAGCGAAAAGCAAACTTGCCGACGCCTTCCAGGCGCTTTCAGCCGAAGCCCTAAAAAGCAACAACCGGGCCTTTATCGAGCTGGCGGCCCAAACCTTTGAAAAGATTCAGGCGCAGGCCAAAGGCGACCTTGAAACGCGCGAGAAAGCAATTGAAGGATTGGTCGCGCCGCTTAAAGAATCCCTCAAGCGCTACGAGGAACAAATTCAGACGATGGAGCGGGTCCGGCAAAATGCTTACGGCTCTCTCGAAGAACAGCTTCGCAATCTGTCGAGCGTGAACCAGCAATTGCAAAAGGAGACGGGGACTCTGGCGAACGCGCTCAAGGGAGGGCCGCAGGTCCGCGGCCGCTGGGGAGAAATGACGCTCCGGCGCGTGGCGGAATTGGCGGGAATGTCGGAGCACTGCGACTTTACCGAACAGGAAAATTTTGAATCCGATTCAGGCCGCCAGCGGCCGGACATGATCGTTCATCTGCCCAACGGCCGCGAAATTGCCGTGGACGCCAAGGCTCCGCTCCAGGCTTTTCTCGATGCGGCTGCGGCGCCCACCGAAGACGAGCGCAAGTCCAAGCTTGCCCGGCACGCGCAACTGGTTCGCGAGCGGATGAAAGAACTGGCGGCCAAGGCCTACTGGGACCAGCTCAATCCCGCGCCCGAAATCGTGGTGCTCTTTCTTCCCGGGGAATCCTTTTTCAGCGCCGCGCTCGAACTGGATCGGGGACTGATGGAAGACGGAATGGAAAAACACGTGGTGATTGCAACGCCCACCACGCTGATCGCGCTTTTGCGGGCGGTGGCTTTCGGCTGGCGCCAGGAGCGGATCGCACAGAACGCGCAGGCCATCAGCGACCTCGGCAAAGATCTCTATGACCGCGTGCGAACTTTTCTGGGCCATCTCGAGGGCGTGGGCGCGGCTCTCAAACGCGCGACGGACAATTACAACCGGGCGGTCGGGTCGCTCGAATCCCGCGTGCTGCCTTCCGTGCGCAAGTTCAAGGAGTTGGGCGCGGCCACCGGCGACGAGCTGGCGGAGCTCGAACCGGTTGATGAAGCGCCGCGAACCCTCACGGCTCCTGAGAGCGATTCATCGGAATGAATTTTGAATTGGGATTTTGCAGAAAGCCGAATGGCGGATCGGGAAGCGGGAAGCAGCGCAAAAAAATTCGGGGATGCATCGCTGCATCCCCGAACGTTCTCTTTCGATCTTGCGTGAAGAGGCTTACCTCTTCTTCTTGGCTTTTGCCTTCGGCGTTGCTTTCGCTTTTGCCTTTGGTTTTGCTTTCTTCTTTGCTGCCATTTTTATTCTCCTCTCTAACTTCCTGAGTTCTCGTCAGCCAAGCTGACGGAGCGCGTGCTCAGTCACAATGTATAGTGACT
>JAJYHU010000331.1 GCA_021784615.1 Acidobacteriota bacterium
CCCGCATAGTAATGCCCAATGGCGGCTGAGCGCTCCCCGGGATTGAAGCCCACAAACACGATCTTCAAGCCGGCGCGCAAATAGTCCGGCAAGTCCGGATACACTATGGGTCTCCAAACGGACGCGATGGCGGACGGTTTCAAGAAGCTGCTAACGGGATGCGTTTTCCTTCTGCGCTGCCCGGTCCCGGCACCGGGCGACGAATTCCTCAAAGATCTTGAGCTGTTCAGGATATTCGCTGAACAATTCTTCCGGATGCCACTGGACCGCAAGAAAAAACGGATGGTCTTCGGCAAGCTCAATGGCTTCGTACAATTCATCTTCGGAGTGTGCCGTGGCCTTCAAGCCGTGTCCCAGGCGCTTGATCGCCTGGTGATGGAGGCTGTTCACCCTGCAGTTCCCCTGAATCAAGCCGTGCAACAGAGAATCCGGCTCCGTGACCGTCACGGAATGAGTGGTCGCGCTGCGGCTCCCCGCCTGCTTGTGGTCGCGTTCCAGCGCCGTGTCGCTCTTCAAATCCTGGTAGAGCGTTCCCTTGAACCAGACGTTGATCATCTGAATCCCCCGGCAGATGCCCAAGATGGGGATGCCGCGCTTAAGCCCCTCCTCAAGCAACCGGAATTCGAATTCGTCGCGCGAGCGGTCAACGTGAACGTTTTCATATTTGATTTGCTCGTCATAAAAAAACGGGTCGCCATCCGCGCCGCCCGTAAAAAGAATCCCCTCGAAGTTTCCAGCGGACAATTTACCCAGGTCATCCGCTGTGACAACCTCAAGCTCTTCCGGCCGCGCTCCCGCGCCAAGCATCGCCTTGAAATAGGGCGACTCCACACCCTTGGCCTTCTCCTTTCCGGAAACTGAAATGGCAAGCTTCATGGTCTCGGTCCTTGAGACTTATGCGTGATGGTCGCCAACCCTGCCGCGTACCATTTTCCCTTGACACCGAGACCGGATTCAAGTAAAAACATATTTATGCGTATTATGCATAAATATTCTAAGGCTTGGACCCTTTGCGGACATTAGCAGCGACAGAAACCGGGAGCGCTTCACGCCGCAGCAACGCTCCTCAAACGGTTCTGAGAGTGGCTGTTGCGGGAGCGACGGGTTATGCCGGCAGGGAGCTTTTGCGCCTGCTGGCGCGGCATCCCTATACCCGGGTCACCCGGTTGATGTCTTCTGGGAGGCTTGAGAAAAAGGGCTTCCCGATTGAGCATTCGCACCCCATACTCCGCGGAAAATTCGACGTCCTTTGCGAGCCGCTCTCGCTTGAAGGCTTGGTCCCTGCCGAAGTGGATTTAGTTTTTCTGGCGACGCCCCATGAAACGGCTCTCGATCTTGCGCCGCTGCTCCTCAACCGAAACGTTCGCGTCGTCGACCTGAGCGGAGCCTTCCGCCTGAAGGACGCCGCCACCTATCCGCGCTGGTACGGGTTTGAGCATCACGCGCACCAGGCGCTCGAAGAAGCAGTTTATGGCATCACCGAATTGAACGCCGCAAGCATCCGGCAAGCGCGCCTGGTGGCCAATCCCGGATGCTATGCGACCTCGGTTATTCTGGGGCTCGCCCCGCTCCTGAAAAAAGGTTGGACCGATCCGAGCGCCGGCATTATTTCCGACTCCAAGTCGGGAGCGAGCGGCGCCGGCCGCGCGCCCAGCGACAAGCTGCACTTTGTCGAGGTCAATGAGAATTGCCGGGCCTATGGCCTTTTCGGCCATCGCCACGTGCCGGAAATGCTCCAGACCCTGGGGCTCGCGGAAAAGGACTTCATTTTCACGCCGCACCTGCTCCCCATCACGCGCGGCATCTTGAGCACGATTTACGTTCGGCTGGCGAAATCCCGCTCGGCCGAGGAAGTTGCAGCGCTTTATCGCGACTTTTATTCGCAGGCGCCGCTGGTCCGCGTGTTGGAATCAGGGCTGCCGGAAATTCAGTCCGTGGCCCATACCAACTATACGGACATCGGTTTCGCGCTCGACCGCGACGGGCAGAGGATGGTCATCGTCTCGGCGCTCGACAACCTGGGAAAAGGAGCGGCGGGGCAGGCCGTTCAGAACATGAATCTCATGTTCGGTTTCGATGAGGAAACGGCGCTTCTTTGAAAATCGTCATCAAAATCGGAGGTCAGGCGGCGGAAAAGCGCGACCGGCGGCGTCGTCTGGCGGGGCAGATCATCGAATTGCGGCGTTCCGGCCACCGCGTCGTTGTGGTGCATGGGGGCGGCAAAGCGCTGACCGAGACTCTTAAAAGCATGGCGATCCCGACAGAGTTCCACAACGGCCTGCGGGTCACCGACGCCCGGACCCGCGACGTGGCCCTGATGGTGCTGGCGGGCAGCGTCAACAAACAATGGGTTGCGGAGCTTGAAACATTGGGCCAGGCGGCGCTCGGGATCTGCGGCGGAGACGGCAAGCTGGTAGTGGCGCGCAAGCTGGCCAGCACCTTGAACGGCTCAAAAAAGGATTTGGGATTTGTCGGCCGGCCGAGCCGGATCAACGCCGCCATCCTCGATTTTGCCTTTGAAAAAGGATTTGTGCCGGTCGTGGCGAGCCTGGGCTTGAGCACCCAGGGCGAGTACTTGAACATCAACGCGGACGACCTGGCGGCGGCGCTGGCTTCAGCGCTCAAGGCGGACCGCCTGCTCTATCTCACGGAATCGGGCGGCGTGTGGGACGCCGACCGGAAAGTGCTGCCGCTGGTGCGGCTTGGAGAGATTCAGAGCCTGATCCGGAAGGGCACGGTTCGCGACGGCATGATTCCCAAACTGCGCTCTTGCGCGCGCACTCTCCAGCACGGCGTGAAGGAAATCGACATCATTTCTCCGGACACACCAAACTCTTTGGTGCGAACCGTCATCAAACGGGAGAGCGTGGGAACAAGAATTGTGAAGGCAGCATGAATTACGATCAGATTGCCGAACTCGAAAAACAGAAGCTGGTCCCAACGTACGAGCGCATGCCCTTCCTGGCGGTCCGGGGCGAGGGCTGTTACCTTTACGACGACCAGGGAAACAAGTACCTGGATTTTCTTGGCGGGCTGGGAGTCAATGCCCTCGGCCATGCTCACCCGGAGATACTTGAGGCGCTGCGTGACCCCTCCGAGGACCTCCTACACGTTTCAAACCTTATCTACCATCGCTTTCAGGCTCCGCTGGCTGAAAAATTGGCCGCGCTCACGGGACTCGACCGCGCCTTTTTTGCCAACACCGGTACCGAATCCGTCGAAGGCGCTATGAAGCTGGCCCGCGCCCACGGCCGGCGCCAATCTCCCGGCCGCGTCGAGATTCTGGCCCTGGAGAATTCCTTCCATGGGCGGACGCTGGGCGCTCTTTCCGCCACCTGGCCGGAAAAATACCGCAAGCCCTTCGAGCCGCTGATTCCGGGCGTCAAGTTCATCCGCCAGAACGACATTGCGCACCTGAACGACAGTTTTTCCCCGCGCGTCGCCGCGCTGCTGGTGGAAGTGATTCAAGGCGAAGGCGGCGTGGTAGAGATGGACGAGAAGTTCCTGAAAGCGGGGCAGCAGCTTTGCCGCACCAACGGTGCGTTGCTGATCTGCGACGAGATCCAGAGCGGCCTGGGACGCACGGGAAACTATTTTGCCTACCAGCGCTTCGGTCTTGAGCCGGACATGGTTTTGGTGGCCAAGGCTCTGGCGGGCGGGCTGCCGCTCGCGGCCATCGTGGCGCGCGAGAAAGTGGCCCAGGCGTTTCATCCCGGCATGCACGGCACCACGTTCGGAGGCGGGCCGCTTCAGTGCCGGTTGGCGCTGAAGTTTCTCGAAATTCTCGAGCGGCCGGAATTCATGAAACATGTGCGCGAAGTTGGCGCGTATTTCCGCAACCAACTCCTGAAACTCCAGGAGGAACTCCCCGTCATCCAGCAGGTCCGCGGCCAGGGTTTGATGCTCGCGGCAGAGCTGGCGGCGCCGGGCAAGGAAGCCGTGCGCCAGGGCCTCCGGGCAGGAGTTCTGTTCAACTGTACGCAGGAGCGTGTTTTAAGGTTCCTGCCGCCACTCATTATCGAAAGGGAGCATGTCGATCAAGTTATCGCGGCGCTTCGGCCGATTCTGGTTTCTGTGTCGAACATGCAAAACAAGGGGGTGCACGCATGACACCGGTTATTTCTATGGAAAAACAAGAACAACTCACCATTCGGGATTTAGTAGCTGACCAGGACCTGACCACCGGCGATCTGAAGATGATTTTGGATTTGGCGGGGCGCGTCAAAGCCCGTCCTGGCGAGTTCTCGCACACCCTTGCCGGAAAGCAACTGGCGATGATCTTTGAAAAGCCTTCGCTGCGCACGCGGGTCACCTTTGAAGTGGGCATGACGAGCATGGGCGGCTTTGCCGTTTACCTTGAACACTCGAAGCCTCGCCTGGGAGAGCGCGAATCCATCAAAGACGTCGCACGGAATCTCTCGCGCTGGGTTGACGGCATTGTGGCGCGCACCTTTTCCCATCAGGCGGTTGTGGAGCTGGCTGAGAATGCTTCGGTCCCGGTGATCAACGCGCTGACCGATCTCCTCCATCCCTGCCAGGCGCTCGGCGACTACTTTACGCTCCATGAAAAATTCGGCCGGCTGAAGGGCCTGAAGCTGGCCTTTGTCGGCGACGGCAACAACGTCTGCCATTCTCTGATGCTGACCGGCGCAAAGATGGGCGTCACGGTTCGCGTGGCGACACCCTCCGGGTTTGAACCCAAATCCGCCATTGTTGCGGAAGCAAAAGCCCTGGGACGGGAAACAGGGGCCAAGATTCAGTTGTTCCACGACCCCATCGAGGCGGTCACGGGCGCCCAAGCCATCTACACGGATGTCTGGGCCAGCATGGGACAGGAATTCGCTGCGCACTTGCGGACTCAAGTCTTTGCTCCCTATCAGGTAAACGAAGACCTCATGAACGCCGCCGGTCCCGACGCGATGTTTCTCCATTGCCTTCCGGCGCACCGGGGCCTGGAAGTAACAGACTCCGTCATCGACTCCCCCAAATCATTGGTCTACGATCAAGCTGAAAACCGCTTGCATGTCCAAAAAGCGCTTCTTCTGCTCCTCCTCCAATCGCGAAGAGTCTAGAAGGCAGGCCCGCGCGCAAGCGCTTTCGTAATTCGCGCAGATGTTTCTCATCGAACTTGCCGGAAGCAGGCAGGGCGGATCAATCGCCGGCCGCAGAGCGCCTCGCTTCGATAACTAGAAATTAACTAGAATTCGCTCGCCTTGCGCAGACCCGGCGCGGAAGACTACGAGGCTGGGCCGGGCAATTACGGACCGGCTCTGGAGTGAAGTCAATAGTTAGGGCGTGAACCTTCGGAGGCCTGTTTAAGTTGGCGGGGCGCCGGCAGGAAGCTGCGCTTCTCCCTTTTTTTGAGAACGAGCGCTGACCAAATAAATGATCGCCATGCCAAGCGCCGCTCCGATGGTATCGAAGCCGCAGTCGACAATCGAGGGTCCGCGGCCCGGCACGAACCTCTGATGGAACTCGTCGGTCAACGAATAGAACCCCGCCAGAACGATGCAAGCGAGAGCTTTCCTGGGCCGCCACGCCACCCAGCCGCCGTCGCCCAGTGCATGATAGAGAAAAATGGCAAAAATCGAGTATTCCGTAAAATGTCCCGACTTCCGCATCAGGAAGTTCAGAAGGTTAAACGTCTCGGGCGAGACCTGGAGATGAACCAAAGCAAGAATCGCGGCCAGCAGGCGCGCCGTGAAGGCACTGCCGAAGGTCTTTGTCGAGATGAAGAAGATGACGCCCGCCCAGATCAAGGCAGGCACCCACCCAAGGAATGATTGTGAATGTTTTTGAAGCGCTTTGCTGGAAGCTGGACTATTCGAGGCGATAGTTGGGCGCCTCCTTGGTGATGATGACGTCGTGAACGTGGCTCTCTCTGAGGGCGGCGGAAGAGATCCGAATGAATCTGCCCTTCTGGTGCAGATCGGGGATGGTCGGGCATCCACAGTAGCCCATCCCGGCGCGGAGCCCGCCGGTAAGCTGGGCGATCATATCGGACAGCAAGCCCTTATAAGGCACTCGGCCCTCGATGCCTTCCGGAACCAGCTTCGAGGTCTCGTCCTCCTGGCCGTAACGGTCCCTTGACCCCGCGGTCATGGCTCCAAGCGAGCCCATCCCGCGATAGGACTTGAAGGTTCTTCCCTGGTAAAGGATCGTCTCGCCCGGGCTTTCTTCGGTGCCGGCAAACAGGCTCCCGATCATCACAACATTCGCTCCTGCGGCAATGGCCTTGGTGATGTCGCCGGAAAATTTGACCCCGCCGTCGGCAATCAAAGGAACATTGGCTTTGCGGGCAGCGCGGGCGCACTCTGCAATGGCGGTGATCTGCGGCACTCCCGCGCCGCTCACCACGCGCGTGGTGCAGATGGATCCCGGCCCGATGCCCACCTTCACGCCGTCCACGCCGCGCTCAATCAGGTCGGTAGCGCCGACAAAGGTAGCAACGTTCCCAGCAATTAAATCGGTATCTGGAATGAGTTTCTTGATTTGTGCGACGGCTTCAAGCACCCGCTCGGAATGTCCGTGGGCGGTATCCACCACAATGACGTCTACTTTAGCGCGAGCCAGCTCCTGGGCGCGCTCAAGATAATCGCCCGTAACGCCGACGGCGGCTCCCACCCGCAAACGGCCGTGAGAGTCCTTGGCGGCGCTCGGATACTTGATCCGCTTCTGAATGTCTTTGACGGTGATCAGTCCCTTGAGGGTGAAGTCTTTGTCCACTACCGGAAGCTTTTCAACGCGGTGCCGGTGCAGGATCTTCTCCGCTTCCTCGAGCGTAGTGCCCATAGGAACCGTAACCAGGTTCTCCTTGGTCATCAACTCTTCCACGGGAAGGTCCGTGCGCGTTTCAAAACGCAGATCCCGGTTGGTCAGAATTCCAACCAGCTTGCCGTTTTCAGCCACCGGCACGCCGGAAATATGGTACTTCGCCATGATCTCGAGCGCTTCGGAGATCTTGCGCTTGGGGCCGATCGTGACCGGGTCGACAATCATGCCGCTCTCCGAGCGCTTGACCTTATCGACTTCCAGCGCTTGCCGGTCAACGGGCATGGTGCGATGGATCACGCCCAGCCCGCCGTGCTGGGCCAGCGCGATCGCCAGGCGAGACTCCGTAACCGTATCCATGGCGGAACTGACGATCGGAATGTTCAGAAAAATCCTGCGGGTCAATTGCGTGCGAGTGTCAGCCTGAGCCGGCAGAACCGCAGACCGGGCGGGCAGAAGAAGAACGTCATCAAATGTCAGCCCCTCGGGAATCGGACCGTCAAGCATAGCCCCTCTTGTTTAAGCTTACGCGAAATGCATAAACCCTCATTTTAGTTCGCATCAGCGGGAGCGTCAAGGCAAGGCAGAGTTTGACATGATTCATACGCTGTGAGATTCTGAGCGGCTCTTGGAGTAAAGAGCGTCGTTCCCAGACGCGAAGGCGCATTTTGGGGGTCTGGCAAATGAATCGGCGTGAACTTTTCAAGACGGCTGCGGGCGCCATGGCCATTTCCGTGGCAGCTCCCAAAACGCGGCGCCTGGCGGCCGGCCAACCCAAACGTCCCAACCTGCTGTTCCTCACCACCGATCAGCAGCGCGCCGACACGCTCCGCGCCTACGGCAACACCCGGAACATCGCTCCCAACCTGGACCGGCTGGCGGAACGGAGCGCCGTCTTTGAGCAATACTATGTGGCGCAGCCGCTCTGCACGCCGTCGCGCGGCTGCTTGCTGACGGGACTTTATCCCCACACGAACGGCGCCACCAGCAACAACATTCCCTTGCGGGACGGGATCCCGGTGCTGGAGGAGATGGTCCGGGACGGAGGATACACCACCGCCTATTACGGCAAGTGGCACCTGGGAAACGAAATCTGCAAGCAGCACGGTTTTGATTATTGGGAAAGCATCGAAGACGATTTCAACGAGTATATTCAGGGATCCTGCGGCGGACGCGAGCACTCCGGCTATTACAACTTTCTGGTCCAGCACGGCTACAAACCCAAGCATGGGGAGTTTTCGTTCGATTTCGTGAACGAGATTCCCAAGGAAGTAAGCCGGCCCGCTTACCTGGCCGGCATGGCCGAAAATTTTCTGGCACGGCACGGCAGCAAACCCTGGGCGATGCACGTCAGCTTCCGCGACCCTCACACGCCGTACCACAGCGTGAATGATCATCTTTACGACCCCGCCACGATGCCCGTTCCGAAAAGTTTCTATCAGCAGCCCGACCCCACCGAACTCGACCGGTATAAGGCCATCCGGCAGGTGTTGGTCCACGGCTACGGAGGCTACCAGGGAATGATCGCCTCTCCGGAAGCCGTCCAGAAAATCGAAGCCTGCTACTGGGGAAAAGTGACGCTGGTGGATGAAATGATCGGCAGAATTCTCGGCCGCTTGCAAGATCTGGGACTGGCGGACAACACCATCATCGTTTTCACTTCCGACCACGGCGCCATGATGGGAGATCACCGATTGATGTTCAAGTCGGTGATGTACGAGCAGTCGGTAAAGGTTCCCATGCTGATCAAAGTTCCGTGGCTCGAGGATAAGCCCCTTCGGGCCGCCCGTGCGGTGTCTGAAGTGGACGTGGTCCCCACGCTTCTCGAACTGATGTCTCAGCCCATCCCCCGCCACTTGCAGGGCGTAAGCTGGGCGCCCTATATGGCCGGGAAAGCGGAGCTTGCTGAACGCGACGTCATCATCGAGTTCAATGGTCCGCCGTGGCCCTTCAAGACCCGGTTCACCGAACCGCTCCGGACCGTGCGCACCGGCGACGGCTGGAAAATGACCTTGGCGGAGAAGGGCGAGGGGTTGCTCTACAACCTGGCAAACGATCCCGGCGAGATGACGAACTTGTTCTATTTTGATGAGTCGCTCCCGATAATCCGCAGACTGGCGGCGGAAATCAATCTGTGGCAACACGCCACGGGCGATCCGCTCCTGCGCTTTGACCCCGCAGCCTGGAGCAAACGCAGGAATGCCTACAGGTCGCGCGGGGAGTTGAGTTAAGTTGAGCGCCAAGCGCCCGGAAGGATTGAACCTTTGGCCGGCCTCGTAACCCGAATCCCGATCCTTGCGTGTCATCCTGTTCCCATCCCGTTTCAATCGCCGCCCGCGGAGAGACTCCGGACGGGTCGGACCGGGCATGCTTAACCCCGCGCCCCAATCCGCCGAACCCTTCTGCAAACAGGGCGCGAAGCCAGCGCGCTTCCGCCTGCGTGAAATCCCGAGCCGCAATCCGGGCGGGCGGGAAAAATCGAAAGCAAGCCTAGTGTCATGTCTCAGAAGTGCGTTGATAAAATCTGCGCGTGTCGCTGTCATTCCGAGGGCCGAGGTTTCGATCGGACCGAGGAATCTGCTTTGTTTTCAATCCCTCATCAAAAGCAGATTCCTCGCTGCGCTCGGAATGACATTTAGACTTATGCAGCGAATTAATGAGCCAGCACACTAGCGGGAAATTTGCCCGCTGCGGGCCGTCCGGTGTATTTTGGCATTTAACAGGAAACACTCCACCATGATTTCTGAATCATAAGAAAGACGGAGGTCTTATTCATGCGCGCAGTTCTCTGGTGCCTGGTTTTAACCGTAAGCATTCCTTTCTGGGGATTGGGTAAATCGACAACCAAGCCTTCTCCGCAACAGCCGGCCGCGGCCGCCAAGAGCAAAGAGAAGCCCAAGGCTCGCGAGGTTTCGACGCAGCACACGGTGGAGATCGCGGGCGGGAGCGTGGCTTACACGGCGACGGCCGGAACAATCATTCTGCACGACGCGAAGGACAAGCCGACGGCGAAGGTGTTTTACATTGCTTACACAAAAAACGGCGTCAGCGATCCGGCCGCACGCCCGGTAACCTTCAGCTATAACGGCGGCCCCGGAGCGGCCTCCGCGCTGGTGAATTTTGGAGGCTTCGGTCCGCGCAAGATTATCTGGCCGCAGCCGGGCAGCACGGTCGCGGTCCGTCCGCCTTACGAGGTAAAACCCAATCCCGCGACGCTGCTGGCCACGACCGACCTGGTGTTCATCGACGCGCCGGGCACCGGGTACAGCCGCCTGATTCCTCCCAAGGGAACGCCCAAGATGTTTTACGGCGTCAAACAGGATTCCGCCGCCTTCACTCAGTTTATCGAACAATACATTTCCAAGAATAGCCGCTGGGGCTCGCCTAAGTTTCTTTTGGGTGAGAGTTACGGCACCACGCGCTCGGCCGTGCTGGCCCAGGAACTGATCCACCATGGCATTTATCTGAACGGCGTGATTCTCTGCTCCACCGTTCTCAACTTCCCAACCGTCACCTTTGCGCCCGGCGACGATCTGCCCTTCATTCTCTACCTTCCTTCTTACGCGGCGGCCGCCTGGTACCATCACCGTCTGCATCCGGAACCCGCAAGCCTGCCCGCCCTCGTCAAGAAGGCGGAGGCCTTTGCCTCCGGGCCATATGCCACAGCCCTGTTCCAGGGTTCGGCGCTCCGCGACGCCCAGCGCAAGTCCGTGGCCAAGCAGCTTGCGGTCTTCACGGGTTTGCCTGCCTCGCTGTGGATCAAGGCGAACCTGCGCATCTCCCTGCCGATATTCCAGCGGCGATTGCTGGGGCCGGTGGACCAATATACGGGCCGCTACGACGCGCGGTATACGCTTGACGATCTCCAGCCGATGCTCCCCGTTCCCGGCTCGGGCAGCATCGGAGCCACCAGCAGCGCCATAATGGGAGCGCTGACCGCAAGCTTTAACGATTACCTTGAGCGCCGGTTGAACTACCACAGCCGGCGCCACTACCGCCAGCTCGACTACAAGGTGAACGAAGCGTGGGACTGGAAGTTTACCCCGCCCGTTCAAAGCCTTCTCGGAGAAGGTTCCCTGTTCTTGAACGTCGCGCCGGCGCTCGGCCGCGCCATGGCCAATGACCCGGGGCTCGAAGTGATGGACAACAACGGCTATTTCGACATGGCGACGCCC
>JAJYHU010000311.1 GCA_021784615.1 Acidobacteriota bacterium
CCGCGCTCCACGCAGAGGATCAGCCATTGAAATTCCGGCCTCGCAACCAAATCGTGCGGCAATAACAGCTTTTTGCCGCTCTGCGACTTAAGAGTAAACTCCAGCAGAGCGGCAATGTGCCGATGCGTCATTCCCTGCAGGCTGCCCACCGCGGCCTGCATAACTTGCCGCAAGACGCGCCGAGCAAGGGCCGGGGACAAACCTTTGAGAGCGCGCCGGGGGATTCTTTCTGTTCCCTCTTCTCGCACTCGCCAAGCCCCGGCATGCTCCCTTGCCTCAAGGGCGAGGTGGAACTCATCTTCGCGGGCCCGTGCGGCCAGGTCACTGAGCAGCCTTTTAACCTCAGGGTTATATTCCCTTTCGAGAAGCGGCAGAAGCTCGATGCGAATCTTGTTGCGCCGGAAGCGGGTGTCTAGGTTGGTGGAATCCACGCGAAACTGCAGCTTCTGTTCCTTGACCGTCGTTTCGATCTCATTCCGAGTCAGACTCAAGAAAGGGCGGAAAATCTTGCCTTCGAGACTGGGATGGATTCCTCCCAAACCTTTTGTTCCCGTGCCTCGAAGAATATGGATAAGAACCGTTTCGGCCTGGTCATCCAGGGTGTGAGCTGTTGCAACCTTGTCGACTTGGCCTTGACGAACGAGTCCGAGGAAAAAACGGTAACGAAGGTCGCGGGCGGTTGCCTCCAAGTTTCGACGCCGCTTACGGGCCTCCTCGGCCACGTGGGCTTCACCCAGCAAGAGTGGAAGACTTAAATCCCGCGCTCGGTTCCGGACAAAAGTTTCATCCTCGTCGGACTCCGTCCCTCGCAGGTGATGATTGAAGTGAACAACTGACACAGTGAACCCCATGTCACGGGAGAGGTTCTCAAGAAAATCCAGCATCAGGACCGAATCCTGTCCGCCCGAAACCGCTACCCCAATCCGTTCACCCGAACGGAAAAACCGCGCTCGGCGCATTTCGAGCGACCACCGGTCATAAACCTTACGGCAAACTCGCATGAGGATAGGTTCCAACCTCCCCTCATTGTAACATTTTGGCGCAGCTTCAATCTTGTGTCTAAAGCTCCGTTCTCGCGTCGGGCAAAGCTATTCGCCGACCGCTAAAATCGAACGCCGGGCACGGGGGCAAGCCCGCGCTATTGGGTCGACCACAGTTCGGAAAACCTCAGGGTAAACTCCGCGATGAGGATCAGCCCGAATCCGGCCCAAAGGCTAAGAAATAATTGGGGTGACAATCTCAGAGGCTATTTACCTGTCTTGGATTTCGGACCCCATGTCCAATAAAATCCAAGATAGGCGTAATTCTCCGTTTGTCCGGCGACGCTGTGACCGTAAGCGAAAAGGAGTTGGAAGCCGGGATTGCGAAAATAATAATAGCCGCCCAAATCCACCATGGTAGTGGGACGCGGACTGGGTGTGCCCATCCCTTCAGGGCCGTGATAGAAAACCTCTCCACCGAGCGTCCACTTCTTCCCAATGTCCCGCTGGAGCAGCCATCCGCTGAAGGGATAATCTCGAGCGCCAGGAGCATGATTGATCACGATACCCCCCCGCCGTATGTGGTCCAGGGGTCAAAATCCTTCTGTATCCAAATCGGAATGCGTGCCCATAGCTGCCCCACCCCTAGGCCACGGTTGGCATTCCCGGTGGGCATTTCAAACATTGTAAAGGTACCGACCATCGGCCGATGCTTTGTCTCCGGGATAAAACGGTATTTGATGCCGGTTTCAATGTCGCCCAATCCGAACGCTGGCGACCCGTCCGAGGGAAAGGCAGCGGCAGCCGGCACAATCAAATGGAGCTGTACGTTAGGCCCCGCGCCCCAGTTAAATTCCGTCGCAGGCCCAAACGTGTCCGTCTCAAGTCGCGTGGAATCGGCTAGAGAAAAAGTGTAGAACTCGTAATGTTCGTATGGAACAGGATCGGGATCGTCGGTCTGAAATGGGGGTCCCGCCAAAAGCGTTCTGGAACAACCGATGAGCGTAAGCGCTAAAAGCACAAGAAGCGCCTTCATAATTCATCCTCAAAGAGCTCGCCAAAAAGTTCCTTGACGCGGTGTTTGGCTGAGTACAACGCCTTGCGGCCCGCAGGAGTGGCCCGATAGACGCGGCGAAATCGCCCCTCGACCAGACGGCGGGAAGAGCGAAGCAGCCCCTTCTTTTCTAACTCGTTGAGGAGGGGATAAAGCGTTCCAGGACTCAGTCGGTAGCCGTGCCGGCCCAACTCTTCAATCATCCCAAGGCCAAAAACAGGCTCCCGGCACGCATGATGAAGAACATGCAGCCGGATCAGGCCTGAATAGAGTTCAACTCCGTGGTTCAAAGCAGACATTAGATCAAGATACCCAGTTAACTGGCAGCAAAAGATATCGCCGTACTAAAATTGCGGGTTAGCGATGCCATCTAAATCCTTTGGATGCTAGGTCCTCTTATGTGGAGACCGCGTGTGCTTGCTTGCAGGCGGCGCCGCTTCCGAGGCCTTTGCAGGAGCATTTTTCAACGCGGCACTCGCGGCGGGTGGCAGGCTTACGGCGTTCTCCAAAAGAGCACTCAGATTCCGGATTTGTCCATCATTGAGCGACGCATAAAAACCCGGCATTCCCGTCAAACGGATACCATTTTTGATTTTCCAGTAGACTTCGCTCGCAGCGTCGTCCATCTTTTTAGCGTTTGCCCGAAAAAATTGCGGGGGACGAGGGTACATTCCCTTGGCGATCGCCGTGGGCGGCTGGCCAGGAAGCCCGTGGCAAACAGAGCAGTCTTGCTGATAAATTTGCGCCCCGGCAACCAGAGAATCTTGATTAACGTTGGTAAGTTGAATCGGAATTTCATGGCGGTCGATGGTGGCGTGTATCGCCGTCTTCACAAGGAAATGTTCGAGCGGCATCGGCGGCGCCGAAGTCGCAACTGGTGCGTTCCCTGAACGCAAATACCAATAGAAGCCCGCTGGAAGCAGGACAATCCCGATCAAAAAGCCGACGAGGAAGGTTTTCATCGCCGTGGTGCTCCTTCTTAACGAAAGCCGATATTGATTGTCGATATCGGAGACCGAGTATACCGCTTAAGGTTGAACAGAGACAACGCTTATTTATGGCGCAAAGCGGGACGCTGACGGGACTTGGGAACTGCTGTGGAATGCGGTGGTTTTTCAGTTTTGCCTTCCAGCGCGGCCACTGCATCGGGAGGCAAATTCCTTGCATTTCCCAGGAACTGACTCACTTGCCAAAGCTGTTGTTCGCTGAACGATCCACCGAACCCAGGCATTCCCGTCAAGCGGACGCCGTTTTTGATTTTCCAGTAGACTTTTCGGTCGGCGGGGCGAAAAGGGCAGGTAGGATTATAAGCATCGACCGGCCTGGCGTGGAAGAATTGCGGTGGATGGGGATACATCCCTTTTGAGATCACCGTGGGCTGCTCATTCGGGAACCCGTGACAAACGCCGCAATATTGCCGGTAAGCTTGCGCACCGCTCACCAGTTCGGATTCAGTCGGCGGTCCAGCTTCCGCCTTGGGAAGTTCGCGCGCGATGGTGGCGCGCATCGCGAGCCGCGCAAAGAAACGCTCAAAGGGCAGTGGCGACGCCGACGCGGCGACGGGAGCATGCCCGGACAACAGATACAAATAGAATGCGGCTGGAACCAAAAGGATTCCTATGATCAACGCAATCAGATATTTTTTCATAACTCCCGTGGCTCCTCCCGATGCCAACCCACAAAAAGCGTTCCATGCGTTCCAGCCCTTGATGTGTCTGGCAGCAAATGGCCGGCAATCGAAACTTTTTGCGAACCGCAAAGTCTCTGGTCCGGCAATCTCGCGTGTTTTCTGCTATGGATGGTGAACAATGCCTGATGCAGAAAGGCGCTCAATCAGAAAACAAGGATGCCACGAGAGCAGCATACAATTGGCATTGCTAACGTGCATCCATGATGACAGAGTACTCGGAGTGGCATCGAACCCGAGGCCAGTAGTCAACCGCCTTGGTCCGGCCATTGTGCTTGACAACGAACCGGAGTGGCGGATTGTGAACTTCGGACGGCAGCCCTTCAAAACGCGCCTTCCCTTCACTATCGGTGCCGATCTGAAGTTCCATTTTTTTTACGCCGAGAAAACCGTAAGCGATCCTGACCGAAATCTGGGCATTGTAAAGAGGATGGTTGAGCTTCTGGCTAACGGTAAAGTCTACGCTGCAAGCTCCTAAACTCGCGTTGACCGTCGGCACGGAGGTGGCCTGCGAACGGGCGGAGGCCCACCCGCCAAACCCCAGGCCCAACGCCACGGTCACGAGCGCCTGCCAAAGAATTCTGCTGCTGCGGATTGAACGGATCATCTTCACCACCAAGTTTGTCTGAAATCATTTTCAAAGGATATCCTACCTCTACCTCAGATTCCAACTACACCGCCCGAGTTGCCGGGCGATCCTTTGTTGTCACTCCTTATAGCCCTTTGGCCGGCACCTACCCGTAGGCTAAATGGCGGGAAGCCAAGCTCGGCAACTAAATGCGCTCTGGAAAGTGATGAACCCCGCCGGCGCAGAAACGATGCAGACTCCGAATTTTGAAGCCACGCCGCCTAATTTTCGATAAAATTCTCCGGGTATTAAATCCCAGTTGGAGGATTGATCATGAAATTCTTTGCCGCTTCATTTTGCTTGGCAATGATTCTGCTTGTCGCCAGGCCAGCGCGAGCCCAAAAGGTCGAATTGCTGTGGCCCAGCGGCGCACCGGGGGCAATCGGCAACACAGAAGCGGACCAACCCAGTCTGACCGTCTATTTGCCGGAAGCATCGAGGGCAGTAGGCACAGGAGTCGTCGTCTGTCCGGGGGGTGGTTACGGATTCCTGGCCACAGACAAAGAAGGCACCCAGCCGGCGAAGTGGCTCAACTCTCTCGGAATCGCCGCCTTCGTGCTCAAGTACCGGATCGCTCCACGCTACCATTATCCGGCTGAAATTGAAGATGGCGAGCGGGCCGTCCGCTTTGTGCGTTTTCACGCTCAGGACTACGGCATCTCGCCGGAACGCATCGGAATCTGGGGGTTCTCTGCCGGCGGGCATCTGGCATCCTCGGTAGGCACGCATTTCGACCTCGGCAAGCAGGGCGCGGCTGACCCAGTCGACCGCGCGAGCGACCGGCCGGACTTTATGATTCTTTCCTATGCGGTGATTTCCTTCACGACCCCCTACACCCACTTGGGATCAATGCATAATCTTCTGGGCTCCCATCCGGACCCGAAACTTGTTCGCGCCTTTTCAAATGAGCTTCAGGTAACGTCCCGGACGCCACCGACATTTCTCTATTCAACCGACTCCGATAAGACCGTTCCGGCCGAAAACAGCATCCTGTTTTTTCTGGCGCTCAGAAAGCATCACGTGCCCGCGGAGATGCACATCTTTCGCCTTGGGCCCCATGGCACGGGTCTCGCACAGGATTACTCTTCGCTTTCAATCTGGCCCACATTGCTTGCTAACTGGCTTCGCGTGGAGGGAATGCTGAGATAGGGCCGCAGCACGGAAAGAGCAGTGGCACCCCCAAAAACAGAATGTCTTTCGATTTCCCGGTGTAGAGTTCCTATTGCTCGTGGCCGGCCCAACGTTCGGATTCCCCGTTGGTGGAGAGCTTGTTACAATAGGTGGAAGAACATATAAGGACAGGGAGAGAAGGTTAATAAGCATGGGAAGGGTAAACTGGAAGAGTCTGCATTTTAATGAACGGCGTGTTCGTCTCACACAAAGGGATTCCGGCTAGCCAGTTTTCCGCCTGTTTCCCACTCTCCTGATTTCCATAACAGAGGAAGGCAATGCCGATCATTGAACACCCGTAAAAAAATCCATTTCTGTTGGAGAAATGTTTGTCTCAGCCTATTTGGTTCGCCACGGATAAGCCCCTGGCGACGGGGATAAAAGTCCTAAGATCTATATCGATATTCGTCCTGGTCATGATCCTGCTCGTTTTCACCTTGATTGGCGTGCTGGGCCTCGTGCTGCACTTCAAGGAAAGGCAGCAAGTAGTATTACCGAAGCTGACCGGCCCCTATGCGGTAGGCCGGTCGCTGTTTAGCTGTGCGCAGCGCATTTACGGGCTCGCGTGCGGCTATGCTGATGCGAACGATGCTGCTCGCCTGGCCGAAGGCCCTTCCACAAGCTGCTGGGATGCGACGCGGACCTGGCTTCGCAACCGACGCCGCCATCTCCAGCCGCTCGATCTCGGCCCGTTTGAACTCCTTCGTGAATTGCCGTCGAGGGACCAGTCCACAAAATCTTTGTGTGTCTGTTTGCTGAGGCTGGTCGGGTAAACAAGGGAAAGAATGCGCGTTGCGTCAGAGTGCGCTCTGATCGGGTGAATTGCTGTAAACTCTTAAGCGTGACTTCCGCTGGCATTGCGGGACCGAGCGCGACCGAAATTACGATCAAGGACAGACCGCAGCGATTCATCGAAGTAAACAGGGGGATGTAGAGCTTTCGGCTCTCCCGAAAACCCAGTAAGCCACCCAATATTTTTCTGATCACGACACCAATCTTTCGGTGGGACGGCTGCAGGTTTCCTTTCAGCGTTGAGGGGTTTTTCGAATTGTTTGGGAGTTCAGGCGATGGCCAATTGGCCGAATTTTAGGGACACACTCTTGATCGAGAGGAGAAGGCTAAATGGTGAAGCAAGGGAAATTGGTGCCGAACAGCACGGCATTAACATGGTTGTCAAGTTGTCTATGGGCGTTTGTCCAACGCTTTGCGCACGGATGCCCTCTCGTATTGGCCGTGGTAGCCGTGGTCGGCAGCTTGTGCGGAGCCCCATACGCGGCAGCGGCATTCAGACGTACAGCCGATGGTACAGTTGTCGACGGCAACGTCCGGCTCACCGTGATCACGCCCACGCTGGTTCGTCTGGAGTTCAGCGAGAACGGAAAGTTTGTTGACTGGCGCTCTTATTTTGCGTGGCATCGGAATGTTAAGCCGCCGCAATTTGATGTGCGGCAGAAGTTAGGGATCCTCACCATCACCACTTCACGGCTGAAACTCACGTGGCAAGGCGGCGAGAATGGATTTAACGCCAGAAATCTTTCGATCCAGTTTCTAAATAATGGCGGCACATGGGAAACTTGGCGCCCTGGTGACAAGCAGGTTGGCAATTTAGGCGGCACTTTGAAGTCCTTGGATGGTTGCAGCGGGGCGGAGCCGCTTCCAGATGGCGTCGTGTCGCGTGACGGCTGGTATCTGTTTCGGGACGATACATTTCTGGTCAGCGACGGTAACAATCCCTGGATGCAGCCGCGACCGAAATCCGAGATTGCGGACTGGTACTTCTTCGGCTACGGCAAAGGACATTACCACACGGCGCTGCAAGACCTGACGACCATCAGCGGGCGCATACCCATTCCGCCGCGCTATATGCTGGGGGCATGGCGGTCGCGGTATCACAGCTACACGGGGGACGAATTCAAGCAACTGGAGGTCGAATACAATGTCCACAAATTTCCGCTGGACGTGCTGGTGATGGACATGGGCTGGCATACAACACCGCACTGGGGTTCGCTTGATTGGAACAAGGAGATGATACCGCATCCGACCCAGCTATTGGCTTGGCTGCACGAGCATGGACTCCACGTTACGCTGAACTGGCACCCGAACGAAGGAGTTGGTCCCTGGTACAGTCAGTACGAAGAGTTTTGCCGCGCCATCGGGAACGATCCGGCAAAACAAAAAATCATTCCTTTTGAAGACGACAATGAGAAATTTATGCACAGCTATTTCAAGTTGCTCATGGATCCCCTGGAAAAGCAGGGCGTCGACTTCTGGTGGCTGGACGGGGGAATCCATCTGGCCTGGGACAATGCACTGGACTTCTGGGATATTGGCCGTGCCTCTAGGGGCCGTCGTGGAGCCTCGTTCAGCCGCTGGGGCGGATGGGGCGATCAGCGATATCCCGTCTCGTTCTCCGGCGATACCTTTTCGCTTTGGCGAGTGCTCCGGTTCGAGGTGCCGTTTACGTCTACCTCAGGCAATGTCGGCGCCGACTACTGGTCCAACGATATCAGCGGATTTCAGTTGAAGATTCCGAGTTCCGAACTTTTTGCTCGCTGGGTTCAGTTTGGATCGCTGAGCCCGGTGTTCCGAACCCATGGCACAAACCACTTTGGCAACTACCGCACCCCCTGGTATTACGGCAGGCAGGCGGAAGAAGCCTCACGCCGGGCTTATGACTTGAGATCGGAGCTATTTCCCTATATCTATACCTGCGCCTACCTGTGCTGGAGAAAGTCGCTTCCCCTGGTGCGCCCGCTCTATCTGACTTATCCATCTGCTGGACAGGCCTATACGCGTCCCGAGGAGTATCAGTTCGGTCCCTCTTTGCTGGTCGCTCCAATTGTCAGCAGAGGCATGGGGAAAGGGTGGCTTGGCGCAACGGACGTGTGGTTTCCCGATGGCACATGGTGGAATCTGTTAACAAATGAACGTGTGGGCAAGCCCGGAGATCATCCTGTGCTAGCGACCGCCGACCAAATTCCAGTTTTCGTTCGCGGCGGTGTGCCGCTGCCGACGCAGCCCGCGACGCTCCGCATGGCGGAAAAGCCGGTCAATCCGCTGGTCGTGCGCGTCTACCCGGGCCCGAGCGGGCACTTTACGCTCTATGAAGATGACGGCACGTCACCGGCTTATCTGCACGGAAACTATGCCCTGACTCCGCTGCAATATGAGAATCTTGGAGAAAAAGGGGTTCGGGTTGTTGTTGGTCCCACCTCCGGCAGTTACGCAGGCCAGCCGAGATCGCGCCGCGTAATCGTTCGACTGCCCGGAACCACCCACCCGGAGCGCGTGATGATCGGCAGTAAGGCTGTGCCTGACTCGCCCACAGCTTTGCCCGGCTACACGTATGATCCCGCCACCGTGACAACGGACATCCGCCTGCCGAGCACGTCCATCCGCAAGGCGGTTGAAATCAGCGTGGTTTTCAAGGGCTCTCAGAGTGTCCAGGCACTGCTGCCGGAGGTTGTAAACCGCCTTGCCGTCACCCACCGCGCCTTGGCGGGAGTGGGCCAGGCCCTCGCGGAATGGAAGTTTCAAGTGAATCGGCTATTGCTCCACCTCCAGACTCTGCGTTCGCGGGCGGCACAGGAATTCGGCGCCACATCTTCCGCCGAGGTGCTCGCGGGTTTGAAGGCTGCCGACACTGAACTGGCCCAAGTTCAGACAACTGTCTCCCAGTATCAGAACGAACAATCGCAGGCTGCCGGCTTTGCGCTTGCCAATGCTTTCCTGAGCGCAAGGGTCAAGCTGCGCAAGGCTAACGTGGGAATATTGCTGCACGATGAGCCCCTTTTTCGGAAGATTTATAATGAGCCAAACAATATTGTAGGCTACAATGACGGGATCCTCCTGCAGGCTCTGCTGCCGGCGGCACAAGGCGGGGACACACTCGCTGTTAACGTGCCGGACCTCGCGCAGCGGGACTTTGCTCTGCCGGAAGGCAAGCATTCGGTGTTTGTATTCCTTCCAATCATGGACGCCACCCGGCATCCTCTCTACCATCTTCGCGGTACCGCAACACTCGAAATCCATTCGGGCGGCTCACCGCGCTCGCTGAGCCGCAGCATTGACGTTCAGCGGCGACTGCTGGTCGCGTGGAGTATGGCCGGTCCTTTTGCCTTGGGACAAGCGCCTAAACTCGGTGACACACTGATCACCCCGGCTACCCTGCATGAGTCCTACGAGGGCAAGGGCGGCAAAGCCATAAAGTGGGTAAGGCTCAGCAATAAAAGCTATACAGGCTATTTAGGAGGCCGCCATTATCTGGCGGCCCTTAAGCGGTGGATCGACCTCTACACGATCTACCATGATGACCATGCATCGGCGGCCATCGGCGTCACGTGGGTCAAGGCATCATCGCCACTGACGTGTAATGTCAGCGTGCGACACGACGGCGGGATTGTGCTGTGGATCAACAGGCAGCAAATCATCAATTCGCCCGGAACACAGGGAATATCCAACTTGTCTGATCCACCACCGGAAG
Organism: Acidobacteriota bacterium; assembly: GCA_021784615.1. Classification (GTDB taxonomy): domain Bacteria; phylum Acidobacteriota; class Terriglobia; order UBA7540; family UBA7540; genus JAMCXS01. The sequence continues at coordinate 10,003 of JAJYHU010000311.1, forward strand.
TTGTTAAGATACCCCTTCGAAAAGGCTGGAACCAAGTTGTCGTGAAAACGGATCATGGCGCAAAGGATTGGGGCTTTTCCGTGCGCCTTCATCTGCCGCCTGGAGTCGTTTGTGAACAGTCCGCCGAACCGGGGTTTTAAATAGACGTACCCTATAAGCGTTTGTTCCAGTCTTTGGTTTTGGGTTGCCGCCGGATCGCGTCCAAGGGAAGAGGGCGCCGCCAGTGCAATCGACGGCATGAGCCCAAGCACGAAAACGGAAACGAGGGTTCTTTTCATTGTGCTGCCTAAAATCGAGCGTTGGGCTTTCCTAAATGCGATCACAATCTTATCAGACGTTGCATCGTTAGAAACTTAGCTTTTTGCCGCGCGGTGGCCGTCACCATGGAGGTCGAGTGCATCCGCCAAGCCAGGCGGGGCCCGACTAACCGACTCCGCCAACGGGACTGAAAACCAACTCCGCGGTTGAGGCTTTCGATGCAACGTGGTAAAAGCTGTGGTGGGTTGTTTACGCGAGGAGAATAAAATATGAGCCGCAAGAACATTCCCTGGAATCTTAGTCGCAGGGACATGCTTCGCGCAGTAGGAGCCGGAAGTGCTGCCGCATTTTCAGTCCACACCGGCGCAGCCTCTCAAGCGCCTGCTGATCCCCAGTCTGCCGTGAAGCACGCATCTTGTTGGAATGAAGTGAACGATGTGGATGCTTCGAGAGCGCGCCAGCACGAACAACGAATGGCATGGTTTAATGAAGCCAAGTTCGGCATGTTCATCCATTGGGGACCATGCTCGCTAGCCAGCGTGGAGATTTCCTGGCCAATCATGCGTCCGGGACCTCAATGGCCGATCACTCAAGAAGAATACGTCAATCTTTACAAACGGTTTAATCCTGTGAAGTACGATCCTGACGCCTGGGTGGAACTGGCACAAGAGGCGGGCCAGC
>JAJYHU010000007.1 GCA_021784615.1 Acidobacteriota bacterium
GCCGCGGAGAAGGCCAAATCCAAATTCCTGTTGGATTTTGACAATGGAAAAATCAAGATGGGCACAACGTTTTTTGGGCTCTACCGGTATTACACCGACACGGGTTTTGGACCACAAACCCTTTCCCAGATCAACCGCCCGGGTCCTGGCAACGGCGGGTTCAACTCTTTTGACGTCAACCGAACCTACTTTAACTTCTTCTATTCACCGAATGACGCCCTTACGTTCCGCGTGACGCCCAATCTTTATCGCCAATATGGCGGGGCGACGGCAGAAAATCTGGGCAATACCGCCGCCACGGGAGCCACTGTAAACGGCAACTTGGTTCTTCGCGTCAAATACGCTTATGTCGATTTCAATAACCTCTTTAAGCACAGCAAAGCCTTTGGCAAGGATAAGCTGACTTTCGGCCAGCAACAGCAACCCCTGACGGACTGGGAAGAAGGGCTCTATGGCTACCGCTTTGTCAACATGACTCCATGGAACTATTTGAGCCTTAGCTCAACCTATCCCGGCGTTAAACTTCACGGTCCGATTGAATTCAACGGCAAGCAATACCTGGATTATGAGGTTGGAGTTTTTAACAACACGAGTTTCCATGCCTACGAAGTGGGCGAAAAGAAGCAGGTGATGGCTCGCTTGTCCTACTATCCGCTTGGCGCGGTCTCAAAATATCAGGGACTGGGCTTTACGGGTTTTGTGGACTACGGCTATAAGGACGCGGCTCCTGACCAGAATATCAACGTGCCTGAAACGCGCGTTGCCGCCCTGGTTCACTACACGACCAAATCCAACGACTATGGCATCGCCGGTGAGTATGACTACGGCCGAAACGCCTTCGCGCTCGGCAACCTGTTTTCAGGCAGCGGGCCCGCTGACGCCTTTGGCCTGGGCCCGACGCCTTATGCCGCTTTTAACGCCTTAACCGGCGCGTTGTTGGGCGGAATTCACACGAACCAAAAGGGTTTTGATTTCTTTGGCCACGCTAGGATTGCCAAGACACCCTTCTCTTTGTTCGGCATGTTCGAACAATTCAATCCCAATACCAACGTCAGCAACGATCCGCTGGATTTCCGGACCATCGTCGGCGGCATCAGCTACACGTACGGCAAACACTGGGAGTTCGCATTCGACAGCCAGAATGTCGTGTACTACCACAGCCAATTCACGTTCCCGGCCTCTGAGCTTGCGATTTTCAGCCCAAGCCTGGCGGAAAGCAATCCGAACGGCATTCCCAACGCGGTTCCTGGCAGCACCCATGCGATCTTCTTTAACCTGCTGTTTAACTATTAGGGACTTGGGGGCGTACGGCGCGTGCCCCCAGATTCTCCAGGGTTGATTGGCAAGTCTTTAGCAGTTGTTTTTTGAACTCTTGGAGTTGCCAAAGTGAAGAAAAACCAAGCAATTACGGCGTCCATGACGGTTCAAATCAGGTGGTCCTACGGGGCGAGATCGAAAGCAAGAAGGATCTGGCTTGGCGCTTTTTAACACACCTGTAACAGAAGCTTAACATTTCTGTAACAATTTACAATCAGTCTCAAATATTGGAGAGAGGTAGCTAATGAAAATGAGAATTCGAGGGACTATCGCAGCCTTGGCGGTTGCCGTGGCATTGATGGGGCTTTTGACGGCGTGTTCACAGCAGCAATCAGGCCCGTCAGAGTCGCAGGCTGTTTCGTTGAACGAAACAGGGTCGAGCCTGCTCTATCCGTTGTTCAACCTCTGGGTTCCGGTTTATACGCAGGCGAATCCAGGCGTGAAGATCACCACTCAGTCGACGGGCAGCGGCACAGGCATATCCCAGTCGATTGAAGGCATTGTGCAGATTGGCGCCTCCGACGCTTACATTAGCGATGCTCAGATGAAGCAGCATCCGGAAATGCTGAACATTCCGCTCGCCATCTCGATGCAGATGGTGAACTACAATTTGCCCGGCTTGAACGGTCAACATCTGAAGCTGAGCGGTCCGGTGCTGGCCGGCATCTATGAAGGAAAGATCCGCACCTGGGACGATGCCGCGATCCGAAAGCTCAACCCGGGCGTCCATCTTCCTCATCACGCAATCGTTCCTGTGCACCGGAGCGATGGCAGCGGCGACACTTTCATTTTTACCCAGTACTTGGCGTTCAGCACGCCCGCCTGGGCGAAAAGCCTGAATTATGGAACCACGGTAAGCTGGCCGGCGGTTCCGGGAGGGCTCGGCGCGGTTGGCAACCCCGGCATGATTACCGCCGCCAAGGACAACCCTTATTCGATTGCCTATATCGGCTCCAGCTATCAGGACGCGATCCAAAAGGCGGGACTTGGAATTGCCATGATCGAGAACCATGACGGCAACTTCGTCCTTCCCGAGGCGAGCACGGCAGGCGCGGCAGCAGCGGTGATGGTGCCGAAGACGCCAAAGGATCAGCGCATCAGCCTGATCTTTGCCCCTGGGCACGATTCCTATCCCATCATCAATTATGAATATGCCCTGGTGAGCAGCAAGCAGCCCTCGGCCGATATGGCAGCGGCGCTGCGCAAGTTTTTTACATGGGCCATCAGCCAGGACGGCGGGAATGCTCCGCATTTTATGGAAGCCGTGCATTTCGTGCCGCTTCCTGACGCAGTGGCCAAGCTCAGCGCAGATCAGATCTCAGAGATCCAGTGATCTCGGCCGAGCTTGCTTTCGGTCCGTTTCGCCTGCCCTGCCGGTGGTTTTGTCGCCGGCAGAGCAACTGTTTTTGAGTGCCGGAGCGGCCTCCGTGCCGGTCTTGGCGCTATCGAGAGCGTCTGAAACGGGCTTGCAGTGTTTCGGAGCAGTTGAATGAATTTCCGCAGATTTACGGCGCTGCTCGCTAGCGTCGTGGCTATCGTTCTTGTGGTCATTGTGGTCTTCCTTGCGGCCTACGCGTGGCCGGCCGTGCGCCTGAACGGTTTCCACTTTCTGATCGACAACAGTTGGAATCTTGGCAGGCAATATGGCACTCCGATCACGGTTCACGGCCAGGAGATTCTGCCGGGGGCTCATTACGGCATCCTGTTCCTGATTGCTGGCACGCTGCTGAGCACGGCAATTGCTCTGGCCATTGCGGTTCCGGTGGGAGTGGGCGCCGCGCTGTTCCTGGCCGAGGGTGTTCCGCCGATCATGCGGTCCTGGCTGTCCTTCTTTGTCGAACTCCTGGCTGCCATTCCAAGCGTTGTCTTCGGCCTATGGGGCTACGTGGTGGTAATCCCGTTCCTGGGACATCATCTGTTTCCGTTCATGATCAAATGGCTCGGCTTTATTCCTTTTTTCGGGGGCACTCCGGGCAGCGGCTATGGGCTTCTAACCTCCGGCCTTGTGCTCACGCTGATGATTGTGCCCCTGATCACGGCCACCTTGCGCGACGCGCTGGTCAGCCAGCCGGCCAGTCTCCGTGAGGCGGCGGTGGCGCTTGGGGCAAGCCGCTTTGAAACCATGTGGACCGTCCTGATGCCGGCGGTGCGCCGGGTTCTGATCGGTTCCAGCATCCTTGCCACCGGCCGGGCGCTTGGCGAGACCATGGCGGTTCTCATGGTCAGCGGAAACGCCCTGAACATTCTGCCCAACAATATCTACCAGCCGATTTCCACTATGGCTTCCTTCATCGTCTCGCAGCTTGACAGCGCCATGCAGGACCCGACGGGCATGGCGGTGCGTTCGCTTGCCGAGGTGGCGCTGGTTCTCTGCTTGATTTCCATTATGGTGAACGGCCTTGCCCGCGTCCTGCTCTACTATGAAGGCCGCCAGGCTGCGAGGATTGCCTGATGGGTGCGACGGCTGCCGAGATTCGCAGTGCCCCTATTCCCGCCGCGAGCGGCCGCGTCCTCCGGCGCCGCCTCTTCGACTATTTCGGCTGGGGCTTGTGCGCGCTCGCCTTTCTTCTTCTCAGCAGCGCCATGATCTGGATCTTGGTCGTTGTCTTCCTGCGAGGCTTCAGCGCCCTCACTTGGAATGTCATGACGCATGTTACGGAGGGAACGGGCGGCGGGCTTCTCAACGCCATTGAAGGCACCGTGGTCCTCGCCTTCGGCGGGATCCTTCTGGCCTGTCCGCCGGGGCTTGCAGCGGGCATCTATCTGGCGGAATTTGATCGAGGGCGCCTGGCTCCGGTGATCCGCTTCCTGTCGGATGTCCTGGTCGGCGTGCCTTCGATCGTGATCGGCTATTTTGGTTACGTCACGATGGTGGTAGCCTTGGGGTGGAAGTTCTCGGTGGCAGCCGGCAGCGTCGCGCTCGCCATCATCTCGCTTCCTTATATCTGCCGCACCACCGAGATGTCGCTCCGGCAGGTGCCGCGCCCGTTGCGCGAGGCGGCCTATGCCCTGGGGGCCGGCGACGGCCGGGTGACCATGGGGATCTGCGTCCCGTCGGCGCTTCCCGGCATTCTCACTGGCATTTTGCTCGCGCTCGCCATCTCGGTCGGCGAGACGGCGCCGCTGATCTACACGGCCGGATGGTCCAGCTATCTCTGGACCGGGCATCTTACGAATGAGCCGGTCGGTTACTTGACATACGCGATTTGGGCTTTTATTACCGAACCGTTCTCGAGCGCCCATGCGCTCGCTTACGCGGCGGCGTTCTTCGTCACTTTTTTCGTGCTGGTGATCAGCATCGTCGCGCGCGCGGTGCTGGATGAAAACGCCGGCTGGCGCCGGCTCAGGTCCTGGGAGAGAAGGAAGGCGTAACCAGGGAGAATATTCACCAGCGGGTTGGCGCTGGCTTTGGCGGATGCCGGCGGCCGGGTCTATCTTGTTCGTGCCGGGGGTTGTTGATAAGATAAGCGAACAGTCCATTTTGTCCTGAAGAGCTTGGCACTGCGTGGGTGATTTTATGGGGAACCTGACTGAATCGGAGGTGATCATTGGCGTGCCGGGACCTGATCGTACCATCCAGGACTCCGTTAATGAGGCCAGCAAGTCGGCGCTTAAGATTGCCGTTGGCCATCTGAACTTCCATTACGGCCCCCGCCAGGTTCTTTTTGACATTTCTCTCGAAATACCCGATCGAAAGATTACCGCGCTCATCGGACCTTCAGGTTGCGGGAAATCGACCTTTTTGAGAACCTTGAATCGAATGCATGAGACGGTAAACGGCACTCGGGCCGAGGGTGAGGTTCTGCTGGACGGCCAGGACATCTTTGCCATCGACGTGGTCCGGCTGCGGCGCCGCGTCGGCATGGTGTTTCAGAAATCGAATCCTTTCCCCAAGTCCATTTTTGAGAATGTGGCCTATGGCTTAAAGATCAACAGGATGGCCAATCGGAGCGCGATCGCGGAGATTGTGGAGAAAAGTTTGCGGCGCGCGGCGCTGTGGGACGAAGTTAAAGACCACCTGCATAAATCCGCCTATTCACTCTCCGGCGGACAGCAGCAGCGCCTGTGTATTGCCCGCGCCTTGGCGGTTGATCCGGAGGTGCTACTGTTGGATGAGCCGTGTTCGGCGCTCGATCCCGTCGCCACTGCAAAAATCGAGGATCTGCTGCTCGATCTCGTTTCCAGTTGCACCATCGTGATTGTTACCCATAACATGCAACAAGCGGCCCGGGTTGCCGATTACACAGGATTCTTCCTGCTCGGCAAGTTGATCGAGTTCAACAAGACGGACGTGATTTTCAAGAATCCAGCCCAGAAAGAGACCGAGGATTATATTACCGGTCGGTTCGGTTAACGGAGCGTTTCCAGTGCGCCATTTTGAAATTCGGCTTGATGAACTCCGGAAGAAGCTGCTTGAGATGAGCGGGCTGGTGGAGTCCTCTATCTATCGCAGCGTCCAGGCCCTTGTTGAAAAAGACGAGGCGCAGGTCCGGATGGTGATGGAAAACGAAGAACGCATCAATCGCATGCAGATTGAGATTGATGATCTTTCGACTGAGCTGCTGCTTCTCCAGCAGCCGATGGCGGCAGACCTGCGCTTTCTCACCGCCACGATCAAGATCAACAACGATCTGGAACGGATGGGCGACCATGCCGTGAACATTGCCGAGCGGGCCATCTCCCTGATGCATGAGCCCCTCATCAAGCCCTTGGTGGATATCCCGCAAATGGCGAACTTGGTGGAGTCGTTGCTGCGCAAATGCCTCGACGCCTTCGTCCGGAAAGACGCCAACCTCGCGCGAAACGTGCTCACCTCCGACGACGAGGTCGACCATATGCGGGATAACATTTATAACGAACTCGTCAGCTATATGGAAAGCGAGCCCTCGGCGATTCGCTCCTGCGTCGATTTTATGTTTATCGCCCGCAATTTGGAGCGCATTGCCGACCACGCTACCAACATTGCCGAAGACGTCGTCTTTTTGGTCGAGGGCGCCGACGTTCGCCATCGCTCTGAAGCCCGCAAGTAACTGTTTCAGGGTTCCTTCACCGCATTCAGAAAGATCCCCCCATGCCGGCGCGCCCGGAAGCGGCAGCGCCTGATCAATGCCATCAAAGGTATACTAGGTTTTTGCTGAGAGTTTTTTGAAAACGGCTTCATAGAATCGTTTTGTAGATGCCCACTGAACATTCTCTTCCGGACCGGTCCGTCGTCGTAGGCCGCTGGTTGATCGCGATTGCTGTTATGGCAAGCGCTGTCATGGAACTGGTCGATACGGCGGCGGCCTGGGGATTTCCGCGGTCACCACGCTGCTGGCGCGCCGGGAACAGTTCCATCAGGACAGGATGGCGGCCCAGGTGACGGCTTTCCGTCCGCTTACGGCTCCGCTCCTGGCGGAACTCCACGCGCCGCTGGCGCAAGATGGCGTCACCTTTACCGGCGCCGGCCGGCACGCTTTGCAACTCCTTTATGACATCCTGCTGAAGCAGGCGGCGGTTCTCAGTTACCTCGACGCTTTTCGCTTTCTCACTTTCCTTTTCGTCATCGTTGCGCCGCTCACATGGTTGATGCGCAAGCCGCACCACGATGTGGAACCTCGTGCCGAAAAAGCGCCCTAGAGAGCGGCGCTCAGAGGTTCTGGACGCCCGGGTGACGCGGGGCCGGGGGATTCAGATTCACGCTACAAAGGGGGCGGGCACACTTTTCATGCAAAAAGTTCCCCGCTTATCGCATAATTCATAGCGTGAAAAAACCCGGCCGCATTTTCGACGGGTTGGCTCTTGCGGGATTGACGCTGGCCGCCCTGTTGATCCATGGCTATCATTTTGGCATTGAAGATCAGGCCATCTACCTTCCCGCCATTAGAAAGCTCCTTGATCCCGGCCTTTACCCTCACGATTCCGCGTTCTTCCTGCCGCAAACCAGCGCGACGCTGTTCGGAAACCTGATCGCTTTCCTGGTGCGCTGCACGCACCTTTCGTGCGCGGCGGTGTTGTTCATTGTTTACCTTCTCTCGGTGTATCTGATTCTGCTCGCCTGCTTGAAATTGAGCCGGCGCCTGTTCCACGAGCCTCACGCCCATTGGGCCGCCGTGTGCCTGATCGCGTCGCTATTGACCCTGCCAGTAGCGGGCACGGCCTTATACCTGGTGGATCAATACTTGCACCCGCGGGCGCTGGCAACCTTTGCGCTACTATTCGCATTTCTTGGAGCATTCCCTGGTGAAGAACCCGGAGAGCCGGTTGGGAGCGTTCCTCTCTCACCGGGCCGACTCCTTTGGATGACGGCCTGGGTGGCGGCGGCTGCCACGGTCCACATCATGATGGCCTTTTATGGCGCCGGGCTTCTGCTTTTCCTGCTCTGGAGGGCGCCGGGCCGAGCCAAGCCTCCGGCGTCCGCCGCTGCGCTTCCCTTGCACTCGTTATGGGAGCCTGCATCTGCCGGCTGGCGAAAAGCCGCCCGCACTCGTACGGCCGATTATTTGCTTTTGTGGCATTGGTACGAATGGCTGGGGATTTTGGCCCCTCTGGGCACGCTTGAGGGAATTTCACGGATTGGCCGCCGTTATGCGCTGCCTCGAGTGGAGCACTTGAGCCGGCGGCTTGCCCTGTTTGGGCTGGCTGGTCTTGCGGCTGCCGTTGTTACCACGATTCCCAAAAGGTTCGAAAGGCTGACTCCTTATCAGCCTCTGCGCTGTTTCCACCTGGTGTACTTGCTCCTGTTCCTGATGGTGGGCGGCCTGCTTGGGAAATGGGTCTTAAAGAGGTCCGTGTTCAGGTGGGTAGCGCTTTTTCTGCCTCTCAGCCTGGGAATGTTTTACGCGCAACTTCAGCTTTTTCCAGGCAGCCCGCATATTGAGTGGCCGGGGGTTCGGGACCCGAACCCCTGGGTGCAGGCGTTCGATTGGGTTCGAGGGCATACTCCCAAGGACGCCTATTTCGCCTTGAATCCGCATTTCATGGAATTGCCGGACGAGGATTTCCATGGATTTCGCGCCATAGCGGAGCGCAGCCGGATGGCGGACGTGGTCAAAGACCCGGGCGTTGTGACGCTTTTCCCCGCCATCGGAAATCGCTGGCTTAAAGAAGTGACCGCGCTTAAAGGCTGGAAGAAATTTACGGCTGAAGACTTCCGCGGCCTGAAGCGCCGTTTTGGGGTGAACTGGGTGGTGCTGGAACAGCCCGGAGTGCCGGGCCTCAATTGCCCTTACCAGAACAGCCGCGTCCGAGTCTGCGAGATCCCGTGAGCCGCGGGCCGGGAGTTGTTATTTTTTATGCGCCGCCGTGGTGTGCTGGATCGCCCCATTTTGCGCGGTGGCGGCCTGAATCGGGAGTGATGCGAAAGGTTCCGGGCCGTCCCTTGGGTGAAAAGTGATTGCAATTCCTGTGCGTTTGCCCCAGTATTAGAGTTTTTGGCTAGGGAAGATATCTTTTTCTGATTGTTCAGGAGGACAAGAACGTGCGCAAGAAGACCGTGGAGATTGCTCAGCCGAAGGGCAAGCTGGGAATTATGACCTGTGGGATGGGCGCGGTGGCGACCACCTTTTTTGCAGGCGTGGAATCCATTCGCCGCAACCTGGCCAGTCCTTTTGGCTCGCTCACACAGATGGGAACCATTCGGCTGGGGAAACGCACCGACCGCAAGGCGCCCATGATCAAGGATTTTGTTCCTCTTGCCGGTCTGGACGACCTGGTTTTCGGAGGGTGGGATATTTTCCCGGACAACTCCTACCAGGCGGCCACCAACGCCGGAGTTCTCAATTCCAAGGACCTTGACGCGGTGCGCGATTTCCTGGAAGAGATTCGGCCGCTGCCCGGCGTGTTCCAGCGAAAATACGTGAAAAGACTGAATGGGTCGCACGTCAAGCGCGGCAAGACGAAGATGGACCTCGCCAAGCAGGTGATGGAGGATATTCAAGCCTTCCAGGCGAACTCGGGCGCTGAGCGCATGGTGATCATCTGGTGCGGCTCGACGGAAATCTTCATGAAGCCCGGTCCCGTGCACCAGTCGCTCGCGGCGTTTGAGAAAGGCCTGCGGTCGTCGGACCCCGGCATCGCTCCCAGCATGATTTACGCTTACGCCGCATTGAAGCTGGGCATTCCATTCGCCAACGGCGCTCCCAATCTGACCACGGACATTCCTGCGCTTCAGCAATTGTCCATTGAGAATCGCGCGCCGATTTGCGGGAAAGACTTCAAGACAGGCCAAACCTTGATGAAAACGATTATTGCGCCCGGATTGAAGGCGCGCATGATCGGACTGAAAGGCTGGTTTTCCACCAATATTCTGGGCAACCGCGACGGCGAAGTGCTGGACGATCCGATGTCGTTCCGGACCAAGGAAGAGAGCAAGCTCTCCGTCCTCGAATACATTTTGCAGCCGGATGTTTATCCCGAGCTTTACAAGGATTTCTACCACAAGGTTCGGATCAATTACTATCCGCCCTCGGGCGACAACAAGGAAGGCTGGGACAATATCGACATCTTCGGATGGATGGGTTACCCCATGCAAATCAAGATCGACTTCCTTTGCCGAGACTCGATCCTGGCCGCGCCCATCGTGCTCGATCTCATCCTCTTCATGGACCTTGTCCAGCGCTGCCCGGAAATGGCCGGCAAGGGAATCCAGGAGTGGCTGTCCTTCTATTTCAAGAGTCCTATGTGCGCGCCCAACCTTTACCCTGAGCATGACTTGTTTATCCAGCTCATGAAGCTGAAGAATACGCTGCGACACCTGCGGGGCGAACAGCTTATCACGCACCTGGGCCTTGAGTACTATGACTGAGGCGGCGCTGCGTTTGGCAAATCCGCGGCGGGGTTCGGATAATTAATAAACGACAACTCACAATGTTGGGGCTAGTCCTATGAAAAGATTTTTCCATGCCACTCTACAGGCAAGCCTGGTTGCGGCGCTGCTTCTGCTGGGCGCCTGCCACAGTGCAAAAGAGAGCCAGGAGAGCCAGCCGAGCGAACAGACCCAGCAGAGCCAGCCGGCTCAACCGATCCCATCGAGCCAACCGAGCCCGGCCGGGGCCTCGCTGCTGCAGCCGGCGTCGCTCAATGCGCCGGCTCCAGCGACCTATCGCGCGAAGTTCGTCACCACCAAGGGCGATTTTGTAATCGAGGTCACTCGCGCCTGGGCGCCCAATGGTGCGGACCGTTTTTATAACCTGGTCAAAAACGGTTTCTACAATGGAGCAAGCTTCTTCCGCGTGCTGCCCGGGTTCATCGTGCAGTTCGGGATCAGCGCAAAACCCGGCATTTCCGCCGTGTGGCACTCGGCCACCATCCCGGACGATCCCGTCCGCCAGAGCAACTCTCCCGGCACCGTCACCTTTGCCACGGCCGGCCCAAACACCCGCACCACCCAGGTGTTCATCAACCTGGGCGACAACAAGGGGCTCGACTCCCAGGGCTTTGCGCCCTTCGGCAAAGTGGTTGAAGGGATGGACGTCGTCGAAAAGTTTTACAGCGGATACGGCGAGGGCGCTCCCATGGGTAACGGGCCTGACCAGCAGCGCATTGAAAAAGAAGGCCGCGCCTATTTGACAGCAAGCTTCCCCAAGCTCGATTCCATTAAGTCCGCCTCGATCATGTGAGCCGCGCGGCCCGCGC
>JAJYHU010000332.1 GCA_021784615.1 Acidobacteriota bacterium
GCTGCCTCTCCCCAGCATTTTCGTGGTTACAATCCCGCTGGCCGTGCTGGTGGGAACGCTGATCGGCCTCAGCCGAATGGCGGCGGATGGCGAGGTCATTGCGGTCCGTGCGGTCGGAATCGGCCGGGGACAGTTCTTGCGGCCGGTGCTCATCTTCGCGGCGGGAGGATGGCTGCTGGCTTCGTGGATGAGCCTGTTCCTTTCTCCGCTGGCTTTTCGCAAACTGCAAAGCATTGAGGGAAATCTGGCGGCTGCCCAGGCGAACTATCAGATCCGGCCTCGCGTCTTTATCGAGCAGTTTCCAAACCTCCTCGTGTACTTGAAGGACATTGCAAGCTCCGGCGGCCAGTGGCAGGGAGTCTTCATTGCCGATACTTCCCATCACGACAAAGCGAAGGTAACGTTAGCGGAAACCGGACGCCTTGTCAACGAGAAGGGGTCCGGCGAGCTGGATCTCCATCTCGAACATGGATCCACCCAGGAGTATGACCCGCTGCACCCTAACCGCTATTCCACAATCTCCTTTGACGAGACCGATATTCCGCTCGAAAACACCCGAGCGCAAAAGTCCGGCCGTTATGCGCCCTCCATGCTGCCGCCGCTGACTCTACTAACGGCGCTCAAGCGCCAGGGTGGCCAGCGCGCGGCCCAGGTTGAGATCAATTACCGGCTGGCGCTGCCCGTCGCCGCCCTTGTGCTGGCGCTGGTCGCCCTGCCCTTGGGGCTGATCACCAGAAAAGGCGGCAAAGCCTATGGCCTGATGCTAAGCCTCCTCCTGGTCTTTGTTTACTACGTGCTGATGGCCTTCGGCCTGAGCCTCTCAAAGCAAGGCAGCCTGAACCCGGAAGTCGGCTTGTGGACTGCAAACGTGCTTTTCTGCCTGGCTGGCTTGCTGATGCTCCACCAGATGAGCCGCGCCAGGACAAGCCTTGACGCCATTCGACAGTGGATCGACAAATTAAAGTATTTGTTTAAGAAGCTTCGGAGCGAAAAACCTCGGCGGCTCCGCGCTACGGAGAAAACAAGGCCCAGCAAGCTTCGAAGCAGCGTTTTTCAAATCCTTGACCTCTACGTGTTAAGCAGCTGGCTCTTCTATCTGGCGATCCTGCTGGTGGCTTTTACCGGCATCTACATGATCTTTGATTTCTTTCAGCACCTCGGCGATATCGTTCGCAACCATATTCCCTTGCTGACCGTTCTCGAGTATTACGGGTATCTCACGCCGCAAGTGGTCTACCTGCTGCTCCCCCTGTGCGTTCTGGTCGCTACCCTGGTCAGCTTTGGCCTGCTCACCAAGTCGAATGAGATCATTGCCGTCAAATCAGCCGGAATAAGCCTTTACCGAATTGCCGTGCCGGTCTTGATTGTGGCCGGCGTGTTGAGCTTCGGCATGTTTGCTTTGGGCAACAACTACCTGCCGAATACCAATCAGCGGCAGGACGCCATCCTCAACGAGATGAAAGGCAAGCCCGCCCAAACAATGTACCGGCCGGACCGGCAGTGGATTTTTGGAGAATCAAACAAGATTTACAACTATCGCTTCTTTGACCCCGACCAGAACGCTTTTGCCGACCTTTCGGTCTTTGAAGTCGATTCCAGCACCTTCAACCTGGACCGGCGCATCTACGCTACGCGCGCTTTTTGGGAACCCCACTTGCACGAGTGGGTGCTCGAGAACGGCTGGGTTCGCGATTTTGCCGATGGACGCGTGAAAGATTACAAGCCTTTTTCGGTCAGTACCTTTACGGAACTCACCGAAAAGCCCGCCTACTTCAAAAAAGAGGTGAAACCTTCCGAACAGATGAGCGTACTGGAGTTGCGCAACTATATCCGGGAACTGAAGCAGAGCGGATTTGACGTTGTAAGGCTATCGGTGGCGTTTTACAGCAAGTTTTCCTATCCCTTGATCGCTTTTGTGATTACGCTGATCGCGATTCCTTTTTCCTTCACAACCGGCAGCCGCGGCACGCTGGCAGGAATCGCCTTGAGCATCGGGATTGCAATTATCTACTGGTCGGTGTCAAGCCTGTTTCAGGCCATGGGAGCCCCGAGCCAGCTTCCCCCCGCCGTCGCAGCCTGGTCACCCGACATGATCTTTGGCCTGGGCGGGATATACCTCTTCACTCGCCTCAAGACCTGATAGAAAAGTAAAGGGGCAATGTCGACGCGCCGACATTGCCCAAGCCTCCATGCACTTTGTTTGTCAAGTGCTTCCTTAGCAGCAGCTAAAATGCGATGACGTAAAGTACCGCTTTATGTGCTTACCGCAGGCCCAATCCCCTTTTACGCTGTTGTATACGCCTCCTGCGGGGTGCTCTCTTTGGCCTGATTGAGCGCTGCTTGCGCCGCAGCAAGGCGCGCAATCGGTACGCGATATGGGGAGCAGCTCACGTAGTTGAGCCCGGCCTCCGCGCAGACTGCAATCGAGGACGGATCGCCGCCGTGCTCGCCGCAAATCCCCACCTTTAGATTAGACCGGGTCTTGCGCCCTTCCGACGTGCCCAGCTTCACAAGCCGCCCTACCCTTTTAGGATCCAGCACGGCAAAAGGATCCGCCGCCCAGATCTTCTGCTTCACATAAGAGTTGATGATCTTCCCACAGTCGTCACGGGAAAGGCCAAAGGTGGTCTGCGTCAGGTCGTTGGTGCCAAAGCTGAAGAACTCCGCCTCCTGGGCGATCTCGGCGGCGGAAAGCGCGGCGGCCGGAAGTTCAATCATGGTCCCGACCAGGTAATCCACTTTAACTCCCTTCTTCTCGAAAACCTCCCGGGCCACGCGGTTGACGATCTCTTTTTGCAAAGCCAGTTCCTTAACGTCTCCGACTAAAGGAATCATAACCTCCGGTTTCGCTTCAATTCCCTTCTGCTTGCATTGCGCAGCGGCTTCAAAGATGGCCCGCGCCTGCATTTCGGTAATTTCCGGATACATGATCCCAAGCCTGCAACCGCGCAAACCCAGCATGGGGTTGAATTCATGTAAACCTTCAACTACAGTCAGCATCTTCTTGAGTTGTGGAAGCTTAGAACTTCTCGTGCCTTTGGCTTCAAGCGTTGCGATCTGGACCATCAGTTCTTCCCGCTTGGGAAGAAATTCATGGAGCGGAGGGTCGAGCGTTCGGATGGTTACCGGAAGTCCGTCCATCGCCTTGAAGAGTCCGAAGAAGTCTTTCCGCTGCATGGGCAGCAATTTGGCCAGAGCCGCGCGCCGCTCTTTCTGGTAACGGGCGGCTTCCTTTGCGTCCGTTGTGTCCTTGCAAGCCATAATCATGCGCTGGACATGGGGAAGGCGCTCCTCAGCAAAGAACATGTGCTCGGTACGGCACAGGCCGATCCCGGCGGCTCCAAACTTGCGGGCCACGAGCGCGTCCCGAGGAATGTCCGCGTTTGCCCGAACGCCAAGCTCGCGGACGTCATCCGCCCACTTCATAAAGGTGGCAAAGTCGCCGCTGCTCGGATCAGGCAGCAAGGTGTTGGCCTTGCCCAGGATCACCCGGCCGGTTGAGCCATCGAGCGAAATCCAGTCGCCTTCCTTGATAACGTTCGCCCCGATGCGGAGGATTTTGCGTTTCGCATCAACGTCGGCTTCCGAGCATCCGGCCACGCAGCATTTTCCCATGCCGCGTGTCACCACCGCCGCGTGCGAGGTCATTCCACCGCGTGAGGTCAAAATGCCCGCCGCAACTTCCATGCCGTGAATATCGTCAGGGACAGTTTCGGCCCGCACAAGAATCACGGGATCACCCTTCCCTTTTTCCACGGCGTCCTCCGCCGTGAACACAACCTTTCCAACAGCGGCTCCAGGTGATGCAGGCAACCCTTTTGCAATGAACTTCAAAGGCTTTGATTCATCAAGTATTGGATGAAGCAACTGATTCAATTGCTCAGGCTCAACGCGCATCAATGCCTCCTCTCGCGTGATGATCCCTTCCCCCACCAAATCCACCGCAATCGTGACCGCAGCCTTGCCCGTGCGCTTGCCGGTGCGGGTCTGGAGCATGTAGAGCTTGCCTTCCTGGATGGTGAATTCAAAGTCTTGAACGTCCTTGTAGTGGTGCTCCAGGCGGGAAGTGATCTCCCGGAGTTGCTTGAAAACATCCGGCATGATCTTATCGAGCTCCGTAATGGGCACGGGCGTCCGGATGCCGGCCACCACGTCCTCCCCCTGCGCGTTCATCAAGAATTCGCCGTAGAACTGTTTTTCACCCGTAGCGGGGTTTCGCGTAAAGCCCACGCCCGTTCCTGACGTCTCGCCCATGTTGCCAAAGACCATCGTTTGGACGTTCACTGCCGTCCCCAGATTGTCGGGAATTTTATTCATGCGGCGATAGGTGATGGCGCGCGGGTTGTTCCAGGATCGGAATACCGCCTCAATCGACATCTTGAGCTGGATGCGAGGGTCCTGCGGAAAGTCCTTGCCGGTCGCCTTGCGGATGAGATGCTTGTAACCCATGATTACCTGCTTGAAGTCGTCAGCGGTAAGATCGGTGTCCAGCTTCGTGCGCCGCTTCTTTTTCTGAACGTCCAGAATGTGCTCAAAGTGATCTTTTGATATCTCCAGCACCACGTTGCCGAACATCTGAATGAAGCGGCGGTAGCTGTCGTAGGCAAACCGGGCGTTGCCGGTTTTCTGCGCGATGACTTCCACCACCTTGTCGTTCATCCCCAGGTTCAGGATGGTGTCCATCATTCCAGGCATTGAAAACTTGGCGCCCGAACGAACCGAAACCAGCAGGGGGGTTTGGGCATCCCCGAGTTTCTGTCCGAGAAGCTCTTCCAGCCGCTGGAGCGATTCGTCGGTTTGGGAGGTAATCGCTTCCGGCAACCGGTTGCCGTTATCAAAGTAAGCAAGACAAGCCGAAGTGGCGATGGTGAAACCCGGCGGCACCGGCAGGCCGGCGTTGGTCATCTCGGCTAGGCCGGATCCCTTGCCTCCCAAAACGTCCTTCATCGTCCCATGTCCGTCGGCTCTTCCATTGCCGAAGAAATAAACATACTTTTCCATATTGAGTGCTCTCCTTGTGGTTGGTCTCTGTAGGCGGCCCCTCGGGGCCGCAAAATCTTATTGTCTCCCCCGCCGGGCTGGCGGGCACTGGACGACTAACAGGCTGCTGAAATACACTCGCGCGACGTCATCCTGAGCGAAGCGAAGGATCTGCTTTGTTCGTTTTCATTAAGATACAACAGATGCTTCGCTGTGCTCAGCATGACGGATGTTTTTTAGCAACCCGCTAAGGCATCCGCTTGCCGTTCTCCATTCCCGATGTCGGCACGCCGACAGAAGTTAAAGCTGTACTTTCAATTTGTGATAAATCCACGAAACGCGAGAATGCACCGGCCATCAATTCCGAAAGAAGCCGCAGGCGATTCGCACGAACGGAAACATCTTGATCCATCACCAAAACTTTGTCGAAGAACCGGTCGACGAAGGGGCGAAGTTCAGCGAGCTTCACCAAGGCTGAGGCGTAATCCGAACTGGCCTCGTAACTGTCTACGACATTCAGCGCCCCCAGGTAGGCGTTATAGAGATCTCGCTCTTCCTGCGTCCTAAAGAGCGCCGCATCGACTCCCTTCAGTTCCCCGAAGTCTTCCGCTTTGGCGGATTTCTCCAAAATATTTCGGGTCCGCTTTGCTGCCACTGCCAGCGCCTGGAAGTCTTCTGTGTCATGGACCCGCTCAAGTGCTTTCCCCAGTTCGCACAAATCCGGTATTGGAACCGTCCCGGCTCCGGACACCATGGCGCGGACGGTGTCATAGCGCAATCCCGCGACGGACTGGAGGTAATACGCCGTGCGATCTTGCAGGAACTCTTCCAGCCGACTCGTTAAGTTTTCAGCTGGCGGCAGGCCGAAATCCATTTCCGCCACGATAGCCACCAGCGGCAACAGGTTCAGCTTCAGGTGTTCCATCACGATCTTGACAATCCCATTCCCTGCCCGACGCAGGCCGAAGGGATCGCTTGACCCGGTGGGATCGAGGCCCGCGGCAAATCCCGCCACCAGGCTGTCCAGCTTGTCCGCAAGCGACACAATGGACCCCACGACGCTGCGCGGACAGCCGTCTTCCACGCTCTGCGGTTTGTAGTGGTCGTAGATAGCGTCTGCTACCGCCTGCGGCTCGCCCTGCACCCGGGCGTAGAGTCCTCCTACAACGCCTTGCAGTTCCGGAAACTCACCCACCATTTGAGTTGTAAGGTCGCACTTTGAAAGGCGAACGGCGCGCAGCGCCTGCTCCTTTTCACCGGAAGCGAGCCGGCCCTGCCCTTCAAGCTGCGCACAGATTTCAAGCGTGATCGCTTCCATGCGCCGGATCTTGTCCGCATAGCTCCCAAGCTGCGCCTGGTAAGTCACCCGCTCCAGAATGTCCATGCGGTCGGGCAATGGCCGTTTCTGGTCAGCCTGCCAAAAGAATTCGGCGTCGGAAAACCGGGCGGTGAGAACCCGCTCATGCCCCTGCCGGATGAAGCCCTCCGGATCACTATCAACATTCATGACGGCGATGAACTTGGGTTGCAGATTCCCCTGGACATCCTCTACGGCAAAGTATTTCTGGTGGTCGCGCATGACGGTCACCAGGATTTCTCTTGGCAGATTGAGGAATCGCTGATCAAAGCCTCCCATGATGGCGCGCGGCCATTCGGTTGAATTAACCACCCAATCTTCGAGCGCCGGGTCATCCACAGCCCGAAGGCTTGAGGCTTCAAGTAAAACTTCAATATCGTTCTTGACCCGGTCGCGGCGGCATTGGGGAGATATTTCTACCTGACGCTCTCGCAGCTTTCTCGAAAACTCCTCAAAACCGTGCGTGCGGATTTTTGCCGCTCCCGCCACGCGATGCCCGTAAGTGTAGTTCCGCGCCTCCACCCCGGCGATCTCAAACGGAATCGCGCGAGACCTGGTCCCTTCCCCCATCAGAGCCACGAGCCAGCGAATGGGGCGAATGAAGCGCGGGCCGGTCTTTGAGGTCCAATACATGCTTTTCGGGAACCCAATTCCCAGGATAACTCCCGGCAACTCCTCTGCTAGAAGTTCACGAGCCAAACGCCCGCGGACCAGCCTGCGAACCCCCAGGTAAAGGCCTTTGGGAGTTTCAATGCGAACCAAGCTCTCGACCGTCACTCCGTTCTTTTGGGCAAAGCTTTCAGCGGCACGCGTGGGGCGGCCGTCCTTATCAAACGCCACCTTGAAAGGGGGCCCCGCGATCTCCTCGGTCTTTTCCGGCTGGCGGAGCAGGACCTCCGGAACAAAGGCGACCAGCCGCCTGGGAGTTGAAAAGGTCTTGATGGAGCTTGCTTCCGAAGGCAAAAGGCGAAGCTTCTGAAGGACGCCTTCCAGTCGCTTTCCAAGGCTCTGCTCGGCCGCGGCAAGGACCCTCGCAGGAATTTCTTCAGAACCAACCTCCAGCAACAAAGGCTCACTGCGAAATGTTTCCAATTCCTTCACGCGGACCGAACCTCCTGAACAGCAGTACTCTGATCGAGATAGACTTGCGCCACTCCAGTGGCAAGCTTCCGGATGCGGGCAATCAATGCAACACGCTCCGTGACGCTAATCGCCCCGCGTGCATCCAGGATGTTGAATAGGTGCGAGCATTTCAGGCAGAACTCATAAACCTTGCGCAGAGGAAAACGGTGAACTGTGGGGAGTGACGTGAGAGGGGTAGGGAGTAAACCGTCCGTTGCCCGTGGTCCGTGTTCCGTCGCCATGTGTGATCGGCCGGTGTCCATCAGGGCCTCGCTTTCTGACTCTTTACTTTCCGCATACCGTTCAAGGAACGTGCTTGCCTCCTCCTCGTAGAGATTGAAAAGACTGCGGCAGGTTTGAATTGACGCCATCTCGAAATCATAAAGCGATAGCTCAAACTCTTCTGTTCGCCTTAAGTCACCGTAAGTCAATGAACTATTCCATTTAACCTGATACACATCATTAACATTCTGAAGGAAAGCCGCGATCCTCTCAAGCCCGTAGGTCAACTCGACCGAGATCGGGTCGAGATCAACCCCCCCAGATTGCTGGAAATAGGTAAATTGGGTGATTTCCAGACCGTCCAGCATGACCTGCCAGCCGATTCCCCAGGCACCCAGCGTGGGAGCTTCCCAATTGTCCTCTTCAAACCGAATGTCGTGGTGACGAAAATCGATTCCGATGTCACGCAGGCTTTGTAGATAGACATCCTGAACGTTTAACGGCGGAGGCTTCAAGATAACCTGCATCTGGGTGTGCTTCAGCAGCCGGTTGGGATTCTCGCCGTACCGGCCATCTGCCGGGCGTCGCGACGGCTGAACGTAAGCGACTTTCCACGGCTCCGGTCCCAGCACGCGGAAAAAGGTCTCCGGGCACATCGTTCCTGCGCCTACCTCCAGATCGTAAGGAAGCGCACAGACGGCCCCCTGCCCAGCCCAGAAGTTGCTGAGTTTGGAGATCATTTCCTGGAATGTCAGGCCAGCGCCTTTTGCGCTCTCCTTGAATCTCTTTTCTCGTGCCATATATGTTACAGACTCTTTCCTTGGGATAATCTAACCCTCTTCAGCAAGAAGGCGCCTTGTCACCAACTTCCTTTCAAGGTGCGCCTCGATAACCTGCTCCAGGAAAAGCCGCAGCTCGCGGCTCCCGGCGGGTGCCTTCTTCATTCGAAGCCATTCCTCGATGCGGGCAGACCGAAATTCATCGATAAGGGCAAGAGCCTGCGCAGATAATTGTGTGCCACTACCGCCCGACCGGCAAGCTGAACAGAGCAGGCTTTCACTCGATTCAACGTAGAATCCCGCCTGCCCTGCAAACGATTTCCGGCATTTCATGCAGCAACTCAGGTCTGGAAGAAATCCTCCCAATCTTAACAACCAGTAATCAAAAAAAAGAAGCGGACGGTTCACCTCACCAAAGTGTTTCAGGGCTCGCAGGACCGCCATCAGCAGCCGGAATGCACGTTCATTCACCTCCCGGTCAGGAAGAAAGCGTTCCGTTACCTCTGCCAAGTACTGCGCTGCCACCTGCATCCGGTAATCCTTCTGCATTTCAAAGAAGGACTCCACAACCTCAGCAGATCCCAGGCGTTGTAGGTCCCGGCCTTCCCGGTCATAAATCCACAACCGGATATAACTCAAAGGCTCGAGAGCCGAGCCAAACCGGCTACGCCGACTCAACGCACCCTTGGCTACCGCCCGCAACCGGCCGAGTTGGCGCGTCAGCAGCGAGACGATCTTGTCAGCTTCGCCCAGGCGATGCGTCCTCAGAACAATAGCTTCAGTTTCAACAAGGGGCATTTCAAGCCGCAATGTCGGCGCGCCGACAAACTTATTAAGTTAGCACAAGCCTCATACGATCCCAAGAACAATTCCGAAACTGAATCCTACTCAACCGAACTCGCAAAGGAGAGGGAACAAGAAAGAGTCCCCCCCAATGTCCTGGGCCGAGGAGTAAGGAGATCCGAAAAGGCGGTCGAATCATCCTTTTCAAGCGACCACATCCCCCAAACCGCTCACAAGCTGTGGATAATCAAGAGGAAGCTGTGCAAAAGAAATTATGTTAACTTGCGAGCCAATCCCTAAACATTATCAGACGTTGCTGTGGAAAACTATTCCATCTCTGCATCTCCCCTTGCAGGTTCGCTACTACTGGCATGTCGTCGAGCCGACGAGTCTCGGGCCCGGCCGTTCAGCAGGCCAAGGCGCTTCCCTGCCCTGACGCCCTTACAGTACTCCCTCTTTCAAGGCTGCCTTGGAGTGGCTGATTTGCCCTTCAAGTTTGTTGTGCGTCGTCCGATCTAACTTATCGTGGGGAGGATCAATCTTCAGGAGGAACCTATGGTATCCCGACGACATGAGCGCTCTTACGTAAGGCTTCCTGTTAATTTGGTCGGCATTCTGCCCTCCGGCAGGTTTGAGCAGATGGGAAGCGTGTTGGATATTTCAAAAGGGGGATTAAGAGTCGAGACGGGCAGATCGTTATCACCTGGACAGATGTTGGATGTATTTCTTCGTGGCATCACCACACCTTACGCTTCTTGCCGGGTGGTTTGGACGCACACTCGAGGGGGCGCCTTGCCAAGTGAGGCAGGGCTTGAGATCCAAGGGCAGCCCACCGCAGACAGTCCGGGCCAGGGTTCTGATTTCCTGGCTGAACTACGGGGGGTTTATCACAATCCGCTGGGTCCTTCCTAGCCTCCATTGACAGAAGGGCACATTGACAGAAGGGCAGTTGACTTTGGTCTAACTCCCGCTTAAGATGTCGTCCGGTGGCACGGGATGCTTGTTCTGAGGCCGCCGTTCTGACGATGGATCAATTCTTCCAGATAGCCATGGTACCAGGAGGTTTTTTAGCCCTAAAAACAGGGGTTATTATCCCCCTCGGTGCGGCCTGCGTGGTGCTGATTGTTCTGATTCCTTCTGCAGCTTGGCGCGGCAGGATGAGCGTTCCTATTTATGCGCTGATGGCCTTGGCGGCCGGATTGACGGCGTTGGGTGTCGGCCACATGGCCGGGGCTGAGACAGTTCGCGGCACGCCGCTTGGCGTTGTCATATCCATCATGTTCTTCCTACTGATTGCTGCGGCATTAGGCTGTTTCCTGGGTATCCTCTTCTACCGGCAGCCGCCCCAGGATGACGAGCCGACCGCAGCAAGCGAAGAAACCACGACGGTCGGCAGATCTTCCAGCGACCGTCATCCTTAATTCCCGTCCGCCATTCCCTGCTCCGCCTCTAAATCTCCACCGCTCACACAACTCCGATTGCCCTTGACGCAGGGCCAGTGCTAGTTCAAACTACCTTGCCAGCCTACCTTTGAGTCTACAAATGTAAATCATTTCGCGAAGGAGAGAACGCCATGCTCAAAGATTTCAAAGAGTTTGCTATGCACGGAAGTGTCGTTGAT
>JAJYHU010000295.1 GCA_021784615.1 Acidobacteriota bacterium
TTTCAATCCCTCATCAAAAGCAGATTCCTCGCTGCGCTCGGAATGACATTCAGGCTTATGCAGCGAATTAATGAGCCAGTACATTAGGAAGAAATGCTGAATTACGATTATGACATGCTGGTGATTGGTTCGGGTCCGGCGGGCCACCATGCCGCGATTCAGGCGGCGAAGTTAAACAAGAAAGTCGCGCTTGCCGAGCGCAAAGGAGTGGTGGGAGGCGTTTGCATCAACCTGGGCACGATTCCCAGCAAGACGCTGCGCGAGGCCGTGCTGTATCTTTCCGGCTACCGTGAGCGCGAACTTTACGGCGAAGCCTACACGGTCAAGCAGAACATTACGAAAGAGGACCTGCTGTTTCGCACGGAACACGTGATCCAGCATGAAATTGACGTGTCGCGCCATCAGTTGGACCGGAACCGGGTTGAACTGATCAACGCGGAAGCCTCATTCGTTGACCCGCACACGGTTCGCCTGAACTACATCGACGCGCGGGGATACCGTGACGTAACGGCCGGAAACATTGTGATTGCCGTGGGCACGAGCGCCACCAAGGACCCGCATATTCCCTTTGACGGCCGGCGAATCTTTACCAGCGATGAAATCCTCACGCTCGACCAGTTGCCGCGGACGCTGACGGTGGTCGGTGCCGGAGTGATCGGCTGCGAATACGCCAGCATCTTTGCGGCGCTCGGAATTCGCGTGACGCTGATTGATATGCACCCGCGCCTGCTGCCCTTTGTGGATGCGGAGATCGTCGACACGCTCGCCTACCACTTGCGCAACAATCGCGTGACCTTGTGGCTCCATGAGGAAGTCCGGGCGATCGAGCCCCATGATAACGACCACGGCGGCGGAGTCATCATTCACCTGGCGAGCGGCAAGCAGATCGTCACAGAGAAGGCCCTCTACAGCATCGGACGAACGGGCGCGACGGGCCGGCTGAATCTTGAGGCGGCGGGACTTGCCGCTGACGATCGAGGCCGCCTGAAAGTGAATGATCATTACCAGACGGCGGCGGCGCATATCTACGCGGCGGGTGACGTCATCGGCTTTCCCAGCCTGGCGTCGATTTCCATGGAGCAGGGAAGGCTGGCGGCCTGCCACGCTTTTGGCGTTGAGGCGGCAAGCGTCAGAGAATTGTTCCCATACGGGATTTACACCATACCGGAGATCTCCATGGTGGGCCGTAATGAAGAGACCCTGAGCGGGCAGGGAGTTCCGTACGAAGTCGGCAAGGCTCTCTACAAGGAGACCGCGCGCGGCCAGATCATCGGCGACGTCACGGGCCTGCTGAAGCTGATCTTTCACCTGGAGACTCGCGACTTGCTGGGCGTGCACATTGTCGGCGAGGGCGCCAGCGACTTGGTGCACATCGGCCAGGCGGTTCTTGCTTACGGCGGGCAGATCGATTATTTCGTGAACACCGTCTTCAATTATCCGACGCTTGCCGAGTGCTACAAGAACGCCGCCTTCGACGGAATGAACCGCCTGCGGTCGTAGGCCGGTTCCCCGGTCGTCAGGCGCAGAGTGCGTGTTCACCGTTTTGCCGGCATGGCTTCAGTCGTATACGGCGCGGAGGCGCGGACTTTGAGAGATGAGTGCGCCGCCCAGAGCCGCTTGCCGCGACTCTGGGTAGCTACGCGACGGTAGGGTTTGTTCGTCTCCTAATTAGTTTTGGGATGGCTGAAAATCAGGTTTTCTCTCCAGCCCTTTGGGCTGATTTCAGTCAGGACTTGTTGGTTTGAGGCCATTTTGGAATAATCAACTTCCGTCTGGCTGTTCTTTTGGGAATTGCCGACCACCTTGGCTGGAGCTTGCCCGACGAGACGCCCGTTTCGGTTATAAAACCGGACCTCGGACATCGCCGCGTTTTTCGTGACATTAATCCGGTAAGAGCCGGGCTCCAGCTTTAACGACTTGCCAACCATCGAGGGGTAGAGCACGTTGATCTGCTTCGTCTTGCCAAACGCCATTCCCGCGAACAAGAAAACCACGCTTAGTGTTGCGATCAGCCCCATGTGAAATTTGCTTATCATATGAACCAATACCCTCCAAATTAGAATTTGAGCTTCTGTTCGTTATGATCCCGGCGCTGAACCGGAAGGTTGCTCGCAAGCGTTGGAATGTAACTTAACGGACCAAATTGAGAGCGTAAAGTTGAGAATTCTCTGTTAAGAGAGGCGTGGCCTATGGCCTAAATACAGACGAACGATTAAGGCAATGAAAGCGTGCCGGCTGGGCGGATGACTTACAGCAAAGTTTTTCAAATGACGCGCCTAAGAACTTCAATCACGGGCCCAGGAAGACAAGCTTCCTTGAACCAGCCAGGAATTGCCAATCTGTTCCATTCTGAAACTGCGCAGCCAACTGGCCTCGGCAAGCAGGGCGGCTCCGGTTCCTCGAACGGCAGCGGGGCTTTTGGTAGAACCCAGAATGACGGGCGCCGTGAACCAGTAGACTCTGTCCACTAGCTGTAGATCGAAAAAGCTGCCCAAGACTTCTCCTCCGCCTTCAACCAGAAGGGTTAGGATGCCCTGCTGCGCCAGCTTGGATAGCAGAGGTTCTAGGGGAACTCTTTTACCGTTAAAAGTCATGACGTTGACGCCGCGGCGGATGAGACGATCTTTCTTCCGCGAACTGGCTTTAGTCGAGCACGCCACAATACATTTTTTTGACTTCACGGCTTGGCATTCCAGCGGAATGCGCAAACGGGAGTCGAGAACGATTCTCCAAGGCTCGCGGGCGCCCGGCGCTCTGGGGCCGAGATGGGGATCGTCGGTAAGAATAGTGTTGATTCCCACCAGCACCGCCTGATGTTCCGCCCGCAGTTCTCTCGCGCGCCGCCGTGCGTGAGTGTCCGTGATCCACTTGGACTCTCCGGTTCGCGTCGCAATTTTGCCGTCCAGGCTGGTGGCGACTTTGACGGTTACGAAGGGCATGCCCGTGGCCCGAAACTTCAAGTACCCTTCATTCAAGGCGGCAGCCTGAGCGGAACATAAACCACGGTGCACATGCAGTCCGTGGGTTTCAAGGATTTTTGCGCCGCGGCCGGAAACAAGCGGGTTCGGATCTTCGAGCGCGTAGAAGACTTCGCGGATTCCCGCCTTGATGATGGCGTCCGTGCAAGGCGGAGTTTGGCCGTGGTGGCAGCAGGGTTCGAGCGTGACGTAGAGAGCGGCTCCCCGGGCGCGCGCCTCGGCCGCCGCGAGGGCTTCCACCTCAGCGTGGTTTGACCCTGGCCCGCGATGAAATCCTTTCCCCACGATGCGGCCGTCCCGGACGATCACACAACCTACCCACGGATTAGGATAGGGCCACAAGGGACTTTTGCGGGCAAGACGCAAGGCTTCCCGCATGTAAAACTCAGGGGAGCGTCGTGAGATGGGCATGCGAGATTACTGCACCTTGCTCAAGAGATGTCCAAGTTTGTCTTTCTTCACTTTCAGGTAACGGCGATTGCATGTGGTCGGCGGAATTTCAAGAGGCACCCGCCGGAGAATTCGCAGTCCGTAACGCCGGATTCCCGAAACCTTTTTGGGGTTGTTGGTAAGCAGGTGAATCTTCCGCACGCCCAGGTCCGCCAGAATCTGGGCTCCCACCGAGTAATCGCGCATATCGGCGGGAAGGCCCAGCCGCTCGTTGGCTTGCACGGTGTCCAATCCCTTGTCCTGAAGCGCATAGGCGCGAATTTTATTGGCCAGGCCGATGCCTCGGCCCTCCTGGCTGAGGTAGACCAGAACGCCTTCGCCTTTCTCGCTGATTTTCTTCATAGCTGTCGCAAGCTGGTCGCGGCAATCGCAGCGGATGGAGTAAAGAGTGTCTCCCGTCACGCATTGCGAATGAACCCGAACCAGGACCGCTCGGTCGGGAGAAAGTTTTCCTTTGACCAGCGCCAGGTGTTCGCGATTCTGGGAGGGACATTCATAAACGTGCACGGTGAAAGGGCCGAATTCAGTGGGCAAGTGGGCGCTTGCAACCCGCTCAACCAGCTTTTCCCGGTACCGCCGATAGTCGATGAGCTCTTCGATATTCAGCACCTTCAGGTTAAAACGCCGGGCCAGTTTTTCAATGTTGCGGCTTTGCGCGGCCTTGCCCTTCTCATCCAGAATCTCGCACATGACGGCCACGGGATTCAGCCCTGCCAGGCGCGAAAGATCAACCGCCGCCTCCGTGTGGCCGGCGCGGGCGAGAACGCCGCCGGCCCGCGCCCGAATAGGGAA
The DNA here is from genome assembly GCA_021784615.1 of Acidobacteriota bacterium. Classification (GTDB taxonomy): domain Bacteria; phylum Acidobacteriota; class Terriglobia; order UBA7540; family UBA7540; genus JAMCXS01. The sequence goes on from JAJYHU010000295.1 coordinate 4,221, forward strand.
AATATGTCCGGGCCGGATCAGGTCAAAAGAGCGCGTCCGCGGCGAGGCGAGCAAACGGACGGTGGCTGCGCGGTCGTCGGCGGAGATTCCCGTGGTGATGCCTTTGCGCGCGTCAACCGACAAGGTGAAATCGCAGCCGAAGGGCGTGGAGTTTTCGCCTTCCGTCACCATCGGAGGAAGTCCCAGCTTCATGGCGCGCTCGCGCGTCAGGGCCGTGCAGATGAGTCCTCCGCCGTGTTTGATCATGAAATTCATGTGAACCGGAGAGATCTTTTCCGCTGCGATCACCAGATCCGCCTCATTCTCGCGTTCCAGACTGTCGCGGACGATTACCATCCGGCCGCGCCGGATTTCCTGAATTGCTTCCTCAACGGTGGCAAATTGCGACATGTTTCCCTTCAGCCTTTGATCTTGCTTAGGGTGCGGAGCAGCGCAAGCGCCGACTGCGCCGCTTCGATTCCCTTGTTATGCTGATTATTGCCCGCGCGCCGCAGGGCGTCGCGGCGATTGTAAGTGGCCAGAACTTCAAAAATGACCGGCACATTATGGCGGAGCGAAACTTCCATGATGCCGCGCGCGCATCCGTCGGCCACCAGTTCAAAGTGGTAAGTCTCCCCGCGAATCACCGCTCCCAGCGCGATCAGCGCATCATAGCGCTTCCGGGCCGCCAGCCTCCCGGCGAGGACCGGAATTTCAAAGCAACCTGGAACCGTAAAAACCCGGATATTCCGGGCCGGGATGCCGCCGGCGATCAGGGCCTCCACGCACTTCTTTTCCAGGCTCGCGGTAATTTCCGCGTTATATTCGGCCCGGATAATCGCCAGCCGCATTTTCGCCGCCGCGCTTCGAGCGAGTTGTGGAGTTCCGGCCGTCGATTTTGCGGCGCGCAACCTCATTTTTCGAGCAGCCTTTCGATATATTTCGCCAGCATGTCGACCTCAATGTTGACGCGCTGGCCCACGCGTTTTTCCCCCAGCGTGGTGTGGCTCAGCGTATAGTCCAGCAACGACACTTGGAAGGTGGTGCGCCGCGGATTCACCACGGTCAGGCTGATGCCGTCGATGGCGATCGATCCCTTGGGGACAACGTACCGGGCAAATTGCCGGGGGAGTTCGAAGGTATAAATCTTCGCTTCGCCCTCGCTTTCGATTCCTCGTATCCGGCCCGTTGTATCCACATGGCCTTGCACCAGATGTCCGCCGATCAGGCTCTTGAGCGTGAGGCTTCGCTCCAGGTTGACTTTGTCGTGGAGAGCGAGTTCGCCGAGGGTCGATTTGCGCAAGGTCTCCGGCATGTACGTCACCCGGAAGGCGTCGCGGCTGGCGTGCTGGACCGTCGAGCACACTCCCTCCACCGAAACGCTTTCCCCTTTCCCGAGTCTCCAGGAGCGGGGTTTCTGGATGGTTAGAATTCGCTGCTCGCGCCGATTCTCAACGCGCACGACCGGGCTGGTGGTTTCCACGATGCCGCTAAACATGCTTCGTCTCGCCGGGGCTATACGCTCAGCCGGATTCCGCCGCACGGGATGGGAGTCGCTCGCGGCGAGGCTTGTCTTGGGGAATATCCCCGTACTGGGGGCAAGGTGGGTAGACGTGCAAACCTGGCGGCGACACTCCAGCACGGGCAAAAAGCGCCCGCGGCAGGGAAGCCGTCAGATCCGACCTTCTCCCATCCGGACTTTACCGTCGGCCTCGGAATTTCACCGAGTCGTGGGGATTCGGGCGATTTCCTGCCGGCAAGCCTATCTTCCGAACGGAATGCCAATAACCTCGATCGCCATCTTCCCCTCGCGGGCTTTACCGCCGATCGGGAATTGGGAAGACTTGCTTGCTTCCCTCACCCTGCCCCGAAGGTCACCACTACAGGTTGTCAGACTCTTTTATAGCATGAAAGAGCGCGGCAGCTCAAGCGGCGGCGCCCTGCGAAGCCGATGCACTGATGAAGGCGTTGCGGCGCTGCGGCAGGGTCTTCAATAACCCTGGCGGCGGAGCGAAGTATGGCTGCCTTCTTCGGCCATTTCGGATTAAACTAGGTGAGCTATGAGCCAACTCTCTTCTGCTGTTGCCCGCGCCGGGTTCGTTGTTGTATTAGGTTTAGCTATCACGGGATGCCAGTCTGAGAAAGAATCCAATTCCAATCAGCAGGCTATCTCGATGTATCAAGTAGCGCCCGCGAAGGAGCCGAATCTTTCTCCACAGCAAATGACCAAGCTGCTGCGCCAGAAAATTAAATACGTTTTCGTCATCTATCAGGAGAACCGCTCCTTCGATTCATACTTTGGGACCTTTCCGGGGGCTGACGGTCCATTCAGTCAAGAGCCCAAAGGCACGCCGGGATTTTATCAGCCTCTGATGAACGTTGATGGGACAACCGGGACGATTCACCCATTCCGGATTGGCCCCAAGCAGTTTGCGGCTGATACCAATGACGTTGATCATTCGCACCCCATGATTGTGGCGAAAATGAATATCCAAGACGGCGTGCCCGGGATGAATCGGTTTGCCTTGGAAGAAGAACAAAAGTCCATGAAGTCCGGCAAGCCGTCGCTGATGGCAAAACAGATGGGCGAGTTGACCATGGCCTACGAAGACTGCGACACAATTCCTCTCTTGTGGCGCTACGCGGAGCGCTTCGTGCTGTTCGATCACATTTTCCAGGAAATGACGGGGCCTTCAACGCTCGGGAACATTGCGATTATCGCCGCGCAGACAGGCCAAACGCAGTGGGCCTTGCATCCCAAGGAGGCTTATCAGGGCAACGGAGGTAGTTCCCCCGGCGTGCCCGTTATGAATGACAAAAACCCTTTTTGGGGTTCGCCCGCCGACCCGACTCCCGCGGCGGAGAAACTGCCGGTTAACCCGGAGGACTTTCACCCTGGAGGCAACGATCAGACGCAAATCAACCTGACGTTCGCTTCGCTGCCGCTCACGCTGCAAGGGGATCACCTGAAGGCCGCCACCCGGCGCGACAGAGATCCGCGCCGCGACCTGGCTGACGTCCAGCACGATGTTACCTATATTGCCAGCCGGAACCAGGCTCCCTTGGGCTTTGGCTGGTATCAGGAAGGCTATGGCGCGGGACCCGCGGATTCCGATGACGGTCCCGTTGACGCTGACGGCCTCCACGCCTCGTACATCACGCACCATAACGGCCCGCAGTATTTCGGATACATCGCGAACAATCCGCAAATGAGCCGGCAACTGCACGGGCTTGGGAAACTTTATGATGCTCTCAAACAAAAAAGCCTTCCGGCCAGCGGCGGGGTTTTCTTTGTGAAAGGCGGCTTTAGAAACTCGCTTCACCTCAAGCCCGCTGATCCCGATCCCGCGGTACAGAAGAATTTTCTGGGAGACGACGACCATCCAAACTACTCCGACGCCCAGATCAGCGAGGCCTTGGTGGCGGAAACCATCAACAAGATCGCTTCCAGCCCTTATTGGGGGGAAAGCGCGATCATTATCACCTGGGACGATTCGGAAGGCGATTACGACCACGTTCCGCCGCCGATCCTTGCCAAGGGCCCGGATGGTTCTCCGATCAGCGACGGCCCGCGCGTTCCGCTGATCCTGATTTCGCCTTACGCCCGCACCCACTTTGTCGCCCACGCACAAGGGAACCAAGCCTCTGTGGTGAAACTTGCCGACACGGTCTTTGGATTGCCGCCGCTCGCGCTTTTGCCGGATGAGGAGCGTGGCCGCCAGTTGGGCGAGAAAGAGTTCGGCCAAAAAAACTTGGGCCCAGAAGACGCCGTCACTCCGGGCGTTACCAATTTGACGGAGGCCTTCAGCCCGGCGCGTCTTCTTGGGACGGCGCCGCCGCTGCCCGCAAGCTATGCGGAAATCCCGCAGTCGCTGATTCTGCATTTGCCTGAAGAAACGGGTTATGGCTGCAAGGCCTTGGGAATTGAGACCACCGACCGGCGGCTCAAAATTGTTAATGACGTCCCCCGTGACTTCAATCCGCGGCCTCATACGGACCCCAGCGAGTGAAGTGAAGATGCGGAGTGCGGGGATGGATGCGGAAATCCTGCGCGTCAAGTCCTGCATCCAATCAAGTTGCGGCCGAGCTGGAGTTGAGTTTGCCGGAGGGTGTCCGAGCATGTAAACGCGATCAAACGTCTTTGGATAGCCGCGCTCGATCGCGGCCTGATTTTGAAGATTGGGAGCGGAGTTTCCCGCCGCGTGTTTCCCATCGTTTGCCACAATGGGTTCGTCTGGAATCCGAGGGTGGCTCAAGCCCGCAAGGGCAGTCTCGGATGACGGCGTTCCCGCCAGAGCCCAACCGAATTGAGGATGATGATCATGAGCCTGTTGCGCTGTCGGATTTGCGCATATTTGTTGTTGCCATTTGCCTTGGCGGTTTTCAGCTTGCAAGCCCAGACCAGGCCGGCGATTACTTTGGACGTGGACGCCACCCAGGCCCCGCAGAGCATTATTCACACCCACATGGTGATGCCGGTCGTGCCGGGCCCCATGACGCTCTATTATCCCAAATGGATTCCAGGCGAGCATGCGCCGGACGGGCCCGTTCTCGACTTGACCGGACTTAAACTGAGCGCGCATGGCAAGCGAATTCCCTGGCGCCGCGACCTGCTGGATATGTTTACCTTTCACGTGAACATTCCGGCGGGAGTGGATTCTCTGGACGTGTCTTTCGATTACGTTGAGCCTAATGTGATGTCGGGGTTTACCGCCGGCGCGTCGACCACTGACAAGATGGCCGTGATCAGTTGGAATCAGAACCTGCTCTATCCCGCCGGGCATCTTGCCCAGGACCTGATCTACAAGGCGACGTTGAAGCTTCCCGAGGGCTGGAAGTTTGGCACAGCCCTTCCCGTGGCCGGTCACAACGGCGAGGTCATCGAATTCAAGCCGGCCTCCTTAAACCGGCTTGTCGATTCCCCTGTGATCTGCGGAGAATACTTCCGGGTTGTGGACGTGACCCCGCCGGGCGAGCCGATTCATCACGAAATTGATTTGGCTGCGGATAGTGAAGCGGCGCTCGACATGAGCCCGGCTCTTCAGCAGGATTACTCGAACCTGGTGGCCGAGACGGGAAAGTTGTTCGGAACGCGGCACTATCGCGACTACCATTTCCTGCTCAGTCTGAGCAACCATGTCGCCCATTTCGGGCTTGAGCATCACGAATCGGACGACAGCCGGGTTGGAGAATTTTCCCTGATCGATCCTCTGCAGCGCGAGCTGATGGCTTTTCTGTTGCCGCACGAGTTCGTGCACTCCTGGAACGGAAAATTCCGCCGGCCTAAGGATCTGAGCCCGCCTTATTACGAGGCTCCCCAAAAGACCGATATGCTGTGGGTTTATGAAGGGCTGACCGAATACCTTGGAAACGTTCTGACGGCCCGCAGCGGTTTGTGGACCCCGGAGCAATATCGCGAGGATCTGGCTTTGAACGCTGCCGCCCTTGGTCCCGGACGTCCGGGACGCACCTGGCGTCCGCTCGAGGATACTACTGACGCCGCCCAACTCCTGTATTTTGCTCCTGAGGAATGGACGAACTGGCGGCGCAGCGTGGACTTCTACGACGAGGGCGTCCTGCTGTGGCTGGAAGTTGATACGATCATCAGCAAGCAAACCCACGGCCGGAAGTCCCTGGATGATTTTTGCCGCCTGTTTTACGGAGGGCCAAACAAGGGACCGCAGTTGAAAACGTACACGTTCCAGGACGTTGTCGACGCCTTGAACCGGATCGCGCCTTATCCCTGGGCAAGCTTTTTTCACGAACGGCTTGATTCAACATCGCCCGAGGCGCCTTTGGGCGGAATCGAAGCCAGTGGCTGGAAACTCGTTTACACGGACGTTGAGTCGTCGATGCTGAAAGCTGAAGAGCGGGTTCATAGCATGGTCAACGCGGCGTATTCCATTGGCCTTCTTCTGAAGGACGACGGCACGATTATGGATTCCATTGTAACGATGCCGGCCTATAAGGCGGGCGTTGCTCCGGGAATGAAGCTTGTGGCAGTGAACGGACGCAGCTTTACGCCGGAAGTGCTGCGCGCCGCGCTGAAGGCCAGCGTGAATAGTTCCCAGCCTCTCCGGCTGCTTGTTCTGAACGACGACTACTACAAAACTTATGAGGTCGATTATCATGGAGGCGAACGGTATCCGCATTTGGTGCGGGAGTCCGGCCAGCCAGACCTGCTCGATCAAATTCTAAAGCCCCTTGCGGAACGCTGAGCCGGCGCCGGCGCGCAGCCGATAGCTGCAAGCCTGGCGCGGCTTGTTTTCCAGCCGCGGACGATTGGAATGAGTGCTGTGATGCCTCTCTTCATCTTGCTGAAACACGGATTGCAAAGGGCAAGGCAATCGCTTGGACGCCTTGTTCTGATATGCCCGTTGATCGGTCTCTGCGGGGGTGCGTTTGTCTTGCCGCTGGGCGCGCAAGGCCCGGCGCTGCAGCGGCCGCCGGGCGCGAAAATTATCAACCTGACTCGCCACGCCGGATATTTCAATGAGCCCTCCATCGCGGTGAATCCCCGCAACCATCGGGAGTTGGTGACAGCGTTCCAGGCCGGCGCTCAAGATC
>JAJYHU010000307.1 GCA_021784615.1 Acidobacteriota bacterium
CAGCGAGCGCCTAAGCCTCAGCACCCTCGCTACAGTTACAATCAATTTGCACGGATCACCTCCTTTCTAGCTTGGTTCAGATATTAAGAGCCTCCGGCGGCCGAGTCAAGAAAAAATCCGCTCCCTCCCGCCGAATTTCAGGCAGAGACCCGGCGGCCCGAGAAGCGCCATCTCAGCGCCCCGAGATCCAGGAACATGCGCGTTGAATCCCGCAAAAAGTGAACCTTGGTTGCCGGGTTGTCATTCCACCGCACCGGCACCTCCACGATCTTGCCGCCCAGGCGCTTGATCAGGAACAGAACTTCCGGGTCAAACCCAAAGCGCTCGACGCGCTGCAATTCAAATGCCTTCCTGGTTGTGGCCCGGCGAAAGAGCTTGAAGCCGCACTGGGTATCGTGAATGTTGAGGCCGGTGAACAGGCGCACAAAAAGATTGAAGCAGCGGCCGGCATACTCGCGGGGCCAGGGCTGGTGGACGCCGATCAGTTTCCGGTCAAGCGCGCGGGACCCCACGGCAGCGTCGGCCGCGGACGACTCAATCGCCTGAAGCAGCTTGCCGGCTTCTTCAATGGGGGCCGAAAGATCGGCGTCGGTGAACAGGATGAAATCGCCCTGCGCTGCAAGCACTCCGCGGCGCACGCTGAACCCTTTGCCCCGGTTGATTTCATTCTGCAGGATGCGCGTCGAGGGCCATCGCGACTGGAATTGGCGGAACAGATCCGGGGTTGAGTCGGTCGACCCGTCGTCTACCAGGATCAGTTCGGTTCGGAAGGGCTGCGCGGCAATGTACTTTTCCACCCCTTCAAGCGCCTTGCCAATCCGCAAGGCTTCATTGAACGCAGGAATCACGATACTTAGGCGCGGCGCAACCATCGCGCCAGACTATAGCCCGCCCGTGTCCAGAAATGCAACGGCATTTCGCATGGGAAGCAGGACTGCACGGAAATCAGAAGGTTTTCGGAGCACTCGAAGGGTCAACCCGAGGCGGCCGGAAGGCTACCTTGATCTTTCCGGCCAACCCTGTTCGCCGATCAAAGGGACAAACTGGCAAGGGTCGAGATCGTGTACCGTCAGCCTGTCGCCGTCTTTTAAAATCAACTCAAGGGTCTGCTGTTGAAGTGTTCCCACCGGGATCACTAGGCGTCCGCCATCCGCAAGCTGGTCTAAAAGCATCTGGGGCACCTTGGGCGCCGCCGCCGTCACCAGAATCGCCGCGTAGGGCGCGACTGAAGGGTAACCTCCGCTGCCATCGTAAGTGACAACTTGGATGCCGGCGTAGCCCAAACGCGCCAGGCGCTCGCGCGCCGTCGCGGCAAGCCACGGGTTGCGTTCGAGACTGATCACTTGAGCCCCAAGATGCGCCAGGACGGCCGCCTGGTAACCTGAGCCGGTGCCGATTTCGAGGACCTTGTCGCCCGGCTCAATCCGAGCCGCTTCCGTCATGGCCGCCACAATGTAGGGCTGCGAGATCGTTTGTTCATCCCCGATAACGATGGGGCGGTCATCGTAAGCCGCCTCCCGCTGATCGGCGGGAACAAATTCATGGCGCGGCACTTCAAACATCGCCCTGAGAACCCCTTCATCGTGGATTCCCCGGCGGCGCAATTGCCGCTCGATCATGGCATGCCGTTCGGACTCAAAAAGGGCGGCAACGCTCATAGGCCGTTGAGACCTGTTTGGCGCACAGGATTTTACTGACATCTATCTTCGCCTTTTCAAAAGCTCGCGTCGAGCCCTATTTTGTTTGCGTGTACGGTTCCGACGGCAGCGCCTGGCAACCTAAAAAAGGGTTTTCACCGTGCTATAATCGGACTGAAATCCAGGCGAGTTCCTGCCGAACCGGACGGGCGGAGTTTGACTTCTTCCAGCGCATCGTTCATCCTCATTTTATCCTGGCTCTGGGGCCTTAAGTGACGCTATGAAAAAGATTCAAATCTATGACACAACACTCCGTGATGGCTCGCAAGGCGAGAACATTTCCTTCTCGCTCGAAGACAAGCTCCACATCGTCAAGAAGCTGGACGGCCTGGGCGTGGATTACATCGAGGGAGGCTGGCCCGGCTCAAACGCCAAGGACTTGGAATTCTTTCACCGCGCGCAGGATCTTAAGCTGAAACACGCCAAGGTAGCAGCCTTCGGTAGCACACGCCACCCTCGCCACTCTGCGGCCCAGGATCCCAATCTCCAGGCTTTGGTTGAAGCCCACACTCAGGTGGTGACCATTTTTGGAAAGTCCTGGGACTTGCACGTGAAACTGGCGCTCGGGATTTCACTTAAAGAGAACCTTGACGTGATTCGCGAATCCGTCGCCTTCTTGAAATCCCGGGGCAAGGAAGTGATCTATGACGCGGAGCATTTCTTTGACGGGTTCAAGGCTGATTCTGCTTATGCGCTCGAGACGCTGAAGGCGGCGGAAGAAGCCGGAGCCGGCATGCTGGTGTTGTGCGACACGAACGGCGGTACGCTGACCGCCGGCCTTCGCGAGCTCTTCCAGGTGGCCGCGCGGCACGTCAAAACGCCCCTGGGCATTCACACTCACAATGATTCAGAGATGGCGGTCGCCAATGCCATTGCCGCCGTCGAACTGGGCGCTGTGCATGTGCAGGGGACGATCAACGGTTATGGAGAGCGCTGTGGGAACGCCAACCTTTGCTCCGTAATCCCCAACATCGAGTTGAAGCTGGGCATGCGCGCCATCGGCAAGGAAAATCTTAAGCGCCTTGCGGAAGTGTCCTATTACATCAGCGAACTGGCCAACCTGCCGCCCCGGCAGGACCTTCCATACGTTGGGAAGAGCGCGTTTGCCCATAAAGGCGGCATCCACGTGAGCGCCGTTATGAAAGCCGCTGCCGCCTATGAGCACATAGACCCTGCCGTGGTCGGCAACGAGCGCCGCGTGCTGGTTTCGGAACTTTCCGGTAAGAGCAACGTGCTTTATAAGGCCGCCGAGCGGGGGTTGAAAATTGACCAAGCCTCGCCCGCCGCCAAGCGCGTGGTGGACAAGCTTAAGGAGATGGAACACTCCGGCTATCAGTTTGAAGGGGCCGAAGCGTCGTTTGAAATCCTGTTTGACAAGCTGGTGCACAACACCAAAGACTTCTTTGAACTCGATGGCTTTCGCGTGATCACCGAAAAGAAAGGCGTCAACGCCTCGTCCTCCGAAGCGGTCATCAAGTTGCGTGTGGAAGGTATGGAAGAACACACCGCCGCAGAAGGCGTGGGCCCGGTCAGCGCGCTTGACCGCGCCTTGCGGAAATCGCTGACCACCTTTTTCCCCTGCATCGGCGAGCTTCGCCTGGCCGATTACAAAGTCCGCGTGCTGAACCCGGAAAGCGCCACTGACGCCAAGGTTCGCGTGCTGGTCGAATCGAGCGACGGCAAAGAGAGCTGGAACACGGTGGGCGTCTCTGAAAACCTTATTGAAGCAAGCTGGCAGGCGCTGGTGGATAGCATTGCTTACAAGCTCAAAAAAGAATACGGCGACATGCGAAAGACCAGCAAAGCAGCCTCAAACGAGTAACCTCCCCTGGATCGCCAAGCCTTCCGGCGTCACGAACACATTGGTTCGACGCACACAGTGCTGGGCAAAACTCTGGCCTGTAGCCTGACGGTCGCTTGCCGCGAGAGCGGTTGTGTCCTACAATTTCGCAACGTGTGTCAGATCTGCGGGAGGGCGTGGGAGAATGGTCAACAAAAAGCTTGTTCTTAGTCTTGTTTTCGTTGTGCTGATTGGAAGGTGTGTTGAACTTGCAGCGGGAGACTGGCCGACCTTTGGGCATGACCCGCAACGCTCCGGCTATGCCGTCAATGAGACAAAGCTTAATGCGCAAAATGTTCAGCATTTAAGCTTGCTCTGGAAGGTGAAGGTCAAGAACGAGCCGAGATCGTTGACGGCTCTCACTGCTCCCGTGGTGGCCGACGGCGTGGAGACTCCTCAAGGCGCGCGCAGCGTGGTCTACGTGGCGGGCAGTTCAAACAATGTCACTGCGATTGACGCCGCAACGGGAAAAATCCTTTGGAGCCGGGAGATTGAGACCCGCATTCTTCCCAAACACCCCGGCATGTGGCTCTGCCCCAACAATCTGAACGCCACGCCCACCATCGACGCCCGCCGCGGGCTGATTTACGTGATTTCCGCTGATGGCGCGCTCTACGGCATGGATTTGGCCACCGGCAAAACGAAGTTCGGCCCCATCGAGTTTGTTCCGCCGTTCGCAAAGGATTGGAGTCTGAATCTTTGGCACGGCATCGTCTACACTTCGGTTTCGCAAGGCTGCGGCGGGACGCCCTCGGGAATTTATTCGATGGATATTCGCAATCCTCAACGTCCCACAGTTCGCGACTTGATTGTGGAACACGGTTACGGCGCGGGGATTTGGGGGCGCGGCGGAGTCACAATCGGTGAAAACGGCCGCATCTATGCCGCCACGGGTGATGGCCCGTTCGATCCCGCCAATGGCGACTACGGCAGTAGCGTGATTGAGGCCAAACCCCAATCGCTTAAAGTGCTCGACTACTATTCGCCGCTCAATTTCCGCGAGGTGACAAAATATGATCTGGACATGGGCGCGTCAAGCCTTGTCTGGTTTGCCTACCGCAATTTTAACCTTGTGGCGGGTGGCGGAAAGGAAGGCGTTCTCTATATGCTCAACGCCGGCTCGCTGGGAGAGAAAGACCACCAGACTCCGCTTTATCGTCACCGGCTCTCGAACGACAAGCTGGAATATGAACAGTACGGCATCTGGGGCGGTCTCTCCTCGTGGATGGATACAAAAGGCGAAGCCTGGCTTTACGTTCCCGTGTGGGGGCAGGCGTCAAAGAAAGCCCCGAAGTTTCCCATAACCAACGGCCCTGACCCTCACGGAAGCATCATGGCGTTTCGCGTGGTCATTGATCCTCTAACGAAGCAGCCGACCCTTAAGCCCGCCTGGGTTTCAAGAGATCTCGATGTTCCTGATCCTGTTGCGATAGCCGGCAGCGTGGTTTTCGTTCTTTCCACCGGAGAAAACACGCAGCAAACCGTGGGTTCGGCCGTGATTTATCACGGCCAGAAGACGCTCAGCGACCAGCAGAAAAGCGAGAATACGCATCGTGCCGTCCTCTATGCGCTCGACGCCAAGACCGGCAAGACGCTCTACCAAAGCGATAGCGACATTGAGACCTGGACCCACTTCAGCGGCCTCGCCATTGCCAGCGGCCACGTTTACGTTGTGGATCACGATTCAAACCTTTATTGTTTCGGAGTGCCGGAGAATTAAAGACCTTCCTTGAAGATGATGTGGACCGGCGCCAACCGAATCTCCGCGTAGGAGGGACGGCGGTCTTGTGCGAACACGGGGAGTTCCATTACTATGGCAGGCTCTTGCGCAACATGCGAGCCGGGGCCTTGCGCTTCACCTTGCGGCCCTGCGACAGGAGGGTAAGTTATGCGGGTTGTTCGATACTGGGATCCGGGCAGCGGGAAAGCCTCACTGGGCGTGGTGCAAGGGAATGATGTGGTGGCGCTGTCGGGTCTTTTTCGAAACGCCGAGGCTTCGTTTGAGGCCCTGCTGGCCCAGGCGGCAGCGGAAGGAACGAGCGCGCTTGATCTGATCAAGCGCGCGGATTTGTCGCAGGCCGCTCGCATGCCCTACGCGTCATTGGATATTCCGCCCGATCGGAGCCGCGCTCACTTGCTGCAACCGGTGATAGCTGAAGAAATCTGGGGCGCCGGTGTTACCTATGAGCGCAGCCGCCACGCCCGGCAGGCGGAGTCCGTGGTGGGTGACGTTTACGAACGCGTTTACGACGCGGCGCGCCCGGAGCTTTTCTTTAAGGCGACGCCCTCGCGTTCCGTCGGCCCCAATGAGGCGGTCGGCTTGCGTGGCGACAGCCATTGGACCGTGCCAGAGCCGGAACTTGCCTTGATCATCGACCATAATTTAGCGATTGCGGGCTATACCCTGGGAAATGACGTGAGCGCCCGCGATATCGAGGGGGAAAACCCTCTTTACCTGCCCCAGGCGAAGGTTTTCAACGCCTGTTGCAGCGTGGGACCCTCCATTCTGCTGAAAGAACCTGGAGATGAGGCCGCGTTTTCCATAGGGTGCCGTGTGGAAAGGACGGGCCGGGAGATTTTTCGCGCTGAAACCAGCACGGCAGCAATGCACAGGAGCTTTACCGATCTGGTGGAGTACCTGGGCCGTTTTAATACCTTGCCTGCCATAACCATCCTGCTGACGGGAGCAGGAGTTGTTCCGCCCGATGATTTTGGACTCAAAGCAGGGGACGTCATTGAGATCTACTCGCCGGGAATCGGCACTCTCCGCAACTTTACCAAGTTGCTTTCGCAACGCTGAATTCCAGCTCCCTGAACAGGAAAAAGGACGGCAAGGGAGTTTCTGTCCGCATCGGAGGGGCGTTCCGTTGCAGCGCTTGACTTTTGGCGGGGCGGGGATTATAGGTTTAGTTATCTGGCGCGGATTAGTGCAGCTTGGAAGGTCAAGAGTTTTCTTATGAAGATGCGGCTTGCCATGGGTGCCTGGGCGGCTTTTTTAGTGGTGGCGATTGCGCCCTCCGCGTACGCGCAACGGGGTTTTCCTGGGTCGATGGGATTGGGAGGAGGACCGCGAGGCTCTAGCGGCGGATTTCACGTGCACGGCCCTTTTAGAGGTGGTGGCAGAGGGCATTTCCCCCGCCCACGCATTAGATGCCGGGGTGGCTATTACAACCGTTCGCGTTTTATTGCGGCGCCGTACTTCTATCCCTTGGATTTCTACGAAGACTACAACTCATCCGAATCGCAGGAAACGGAAGCTTCTGTGCCGCGGGTGGTGGTTGTGAAAACAACCGAGCCTGTTGTCGAGCCGCCACCACCTCCTCCGGCTGAGTCCCTGATGCTTGAACTGCGCGGAGATCACTGGGTGCGGATAACCGACTCCGGCGAGACTGAAGTGGGCGTCCAGAAGGGAGCTGCTCAAGGAACGATTCCCCGATCCGCCACTGCGGAAGGGGACATGCCAGCGCGCAGGATTCCCGCCGCCGTTCTGGTGTTTCGAGACGGGCACCAGGAAAAAACCACAAAATACACGATCATCGGCCCGGTTATTTACGCGAGCACTAATTATTGGGCTGGGGGTGCATGGACAAAGAGAATTCCCCTCGCAGAACTTGACGTTCCTGCAACCCTGCGGGTGAATCAGGAACGCGGCGTAAAGTTTAATCTTCCTTCCGCGCCAAATGAAGTGGTTGTCCGGCCTTAAGTTCCCTTCCTTAGATACTGCTCAAGACTCGGAGCATCCGCCGTGATTTGAGAGTTTTACAGGGAGTCACGAACCTGGGAGTTTTCACCGCGGGCTTCCGGGGCCTGGCTGTTCGAGCGGAAAGTGAGCCATTCCGTCTGTACCTTGTCCCAGCCCTGGATCAGCAAGCCCTGAGTTTCAAAAAAGCTGCGAATCCGCTGGCGGTCCCAACCGACAATCCCTTCCAGGATGGGCACAAGCGCACTCAGCGCATCGTCGCTTAAAACAGTTCTTTTGGCGATTTGTGCAATCTTGCGCGATTCTGAGACCGCGATGGTGAAACCCTCGCGCTGATTCACGTGCAACATCACGTGGACGTCCGAGCTTCCGTCACCAACGTAAATGACCCGGTCGACGCCGATTTCCAATTGCGCTTGCAAGTCGTCAAGAGTTGCAACCTTGCCGTAGCCGGCGGTGACCCGCACAATTCCTGCGACGTGATCCAAGCCATCATAGAGCAATTGCGTTCCATGGATGTGATCCGGCACAACAATGCCTTCGAGCGCTGATTCCACAACCTCCTGGGGCGCCGCCGAGATCACATGAAAATCAAAAGTGTAACCCTCAATGGCTCCGGCCAGAAGATTCCGCAACTGCAGGATGTTTCTCTTCAGACGGATTTCTTTCCCCGCTTGCCTTAAATGCTCTTTCCGCACCCGCCCTTTCAGATCGGGGTCGTGCAGCAGAAGATAGGCCAGCTCTCCTCCTTGTTGCACGAGGTTCTGCACGGCCAGGATCGCTGTCTTGCGCTCAAACTCAATTCCCGGAATTCCCACGAGCTCGCTCAACACATATCCGGAGTCATGGAAACTAAGGGTCTGGTCGAAATCGGATGCGACAAGATAACGTTTTAGAATCTGGCTTGCCGGTTGCATCCACTTCCTCCTCTCTCCTTGGCTGGGAAAGCCAAGTTATAGCAGGCTAAGTCCTTGATGTCAGGTGCTTACCATAAGGCTGAGTCACTTGGCGTCTGCGGGGCGCTTCTACCAGCCCGGATACAAGGGAACTCTATTGCGCGTGCGCGCATTTGTTGGATGGCACAGTATTTCACTCCTTGATGATGACAAAGAAGTCCTGCTTTGTCCAATCCATAAATTTGATGTCGAGGATAAGGTGGCTGTGAGCCTTGGCGCGCAACAAAGACACACCAGTTCCCGGTTTGCAGCCACGCTCGTAAGCTGCCGCTGCAGGGGCTGCTTTTACCTTTACAGACAAGCCTTTCCGCTGGAATCGGACTATTATTACCTTGGTCCATCAGGTTAGAATTGCGAATGAGCGAGAAAATAAAACCTGCTGACCCTTGAACCTGATGATCCACCTCGAACCCGTTGCGATCCCTCATGTCAAGGTCATCGCCGCGTATGTCATCTTCCTGGGGAGCTATGTCGTCTTCGCGATCGGCAAATTTCCTGGAATGAAGATCGACCGCCCGGGGGCGGCCATTATCGGCGCGGTGCTGATGGTTGCCGTTGGAATCGTGCGGCCAAGCCAGGCATTGCGCTTCATTGACTTCAAGACCATTGTCCTGCTCTTCTCCATGATGCTGATCGTTGCCTACTTGCGCCTGGGCGGGTTTTTCGACTGGATCACGCAGCTCGTTTTGACCTGGCTGAAACCTCGTCATCTGCTGCCCATGGTCATTTTCACCTGCGGGCTGCTTTCGGCATTTTTTGTGAATGACATCATCTGCATTGTGATGGTGCCGTTTGTCCTTGCCGCAGCCCGGCAAATGCGCGTGAAACCTCTGGCATACCTGCTGGCCGTGGCGACGGCATCGAACATCGGTAGTGTCGCCACTATTACCGGCAATCCGCAGAACATGCTGATCGGGTCGTACTCGGGGATCAGTTACCGGTCTTTTCTATTCCATTTGGGCCCCGTCGCTTTTGTGGGGTTGTTGCTCGACTGGCTGGTATTGCACTTGGTTTTTCTTCGCACCGGAACTCGGGACCCGAAGCTGGAGGTTCCAGTTTCGGTCGGGTCCGTGGACCGCTCGAAACTGGTCAAGCCGGGAATTGTAGTGGCTTTTGTTCTGGCGGGTTTTCTGGCGGGAGTTCCTCCGGCCATGATGGCGGCGCTCGGCGCGGCGATCATGATGATCACCCGCTCGCGTGATCCGCAACAGGTTTATCGGCAGGTGGACTGGGGTGTGCTGGTGCTTTTTGTCGGTCTATTCGTGATTGTGGGCGGCGCAGAAGAAAGCGGTTTGGTAGGCATTCTGCTCCGAGCCGCCCATTCCTGGAACCTTCAAAACGCCGGCGTTTTTACTGTGGCGGTGGCGGGTATTTCGAACTTGGTCAGTAACGTGCCTGCCGTCATGTTGCTGAAGTCTGCCGTCCCGCGGCTTCCAAACGCTCATACCGGCTGGCTGACTCTGGCCATGGCCAGCACTCTCGCTGGCAACCTGACGATTACAGGCTCCGTGGCCAACATCATTGTGGTCGAGCGTGCCAAGTCTGACGTGCAAATCACTTTCCGCGACTACTTTATTGTGGGGCTGCCGATCACAATTTTGAGTCTCTTGTTTGGCTGTATGTGGCTTGAATGGATCAGGTAACCCGACGCTGTGCGCCAGGGCAATCCGCGTCTTGCCTCATTCCGTATTTCGCCTTGCGTGACCTTGGGACCTCGGCGTATATAGGCATCGCGCAAATCGTTTCTTGATGAATTTTTTCAGGTATCTTGAAACCCTTTCGGCTGGTATGGGGCTTTGGAGTTTGATGGTGAGAATGGGATTTATTGCACGAATTTGTTTGTTGACTCTCATTTTGGGAGTTGCGCCTTGGAGGCTTACTGCCCAAACAACGGCGGGGAAGAGACTGGCCGCTTCACATTTTGGCGCTTCTGTTGTATGGCCCAGCGGACCCGCAAAGGATTCTGTTCCGGCGTGGGCCCGGCAAGGGCTGATCTGTTTCGCGCGATGGGACGGTGGCCGTCTAGAAAGCGCGAAAGGAATTCTTTCAGGCTGGCCCCATTTTTGGCCTCCCAATCCGGATGTCCTTTACGCCACAACCAACTGGTATGACCCCCGCACAATCCAACTTCTGCATCAGGCGGGAGTCAACGTGATTTGGGTGACCTTCAGCAATGGGTTCTCAAATGAAACCGAGAAGCTGAACCAGGAGCAGCTTGCCCGTTACATCGCGGAGTGCCACCGCCAGGGCATTCACGTGATGGCCTATGAATCGATGACGAATATGTTTTGGCAGGACATGTACGCGCACGTACCGGAGTCGCGCCGTTGGCTGAGCATCGGCAAGCATGGCAAGCCGGTCCCCTACGGCGCCGCCGCGTACGAGAAAGTCGGCTACGTCAGCCGCTATCTCGCCGACCTGCAAAATCCTGAATGGCAGGCTTACCTGCGGAAGCGCGTGAGACTTGCGCTCGATGCCAGAGCGGACGGCATCATGTATGACAACAACATCACTCC
>JAJYHU010000278.1 GCA_021784615.1 Acidobacteriota bacterium
CCGCTTGCTTCTATCCATGCCGTTCTTAAGCGCCTCGTTGATGCCGACGAGGCGGAAGCGGTGAATCGAGGCGGCAAGACGCTTTACAAGTGGAAATGGGAACTGCCGGGGCCTCCGCCTCAGACTCCCTCCGCAGAGAAGAAGTAGAAAGCTGAACGTAAGGGCTCGCAACCGCGCCAATGGTCCGAGCCCCGGAAGCTGAAACGCCATGTACCTGATAAGCGCAAAGCGCGGCTTCGTCATTATCCTACCGAAACCACCGCCACTTTGCAACAAGAACCGCGTGGTAAGGGCCGTTCGTGCGCCAGCGTGGGCGGCCCTGCCCCAGAAAGAAGCCCTGCCAGTAGCTTGAACTACCGACAGGGCCAAATCCCCGGCGCGGAGTGACCCGCACCAAAGGGACCCAAAAAGGATTGTCGGGTTTCCTTCGCGCCGTGTCAAGGAGCCCGACATGAAAATCCGCTGCCCGTACTGCGAAAGCGAGAATCTGAAGGTCCACCAGAAGAACGGCCACGCTTGCTCGACGATGTACCGCTGCGCCGACTGCAAGCGGTTTTTCTCTGAGAGGCGGTTCACGGCCTACTCCGGCCTGAAGCTGGAGCCGCGCAAGGTCGCACAGATCGTTAACTGCTTGGTGGAAGGAGTTTCGATCCGCGCCACAACTCGCTTGGTTGATGTGGACAAGAAGACCGTTCTCCGGGTGATGTTCCACGCCGCTCGGATCTGTCAGCGCGTGATGGACGAGAAGATCAGGAATCTGCGGTCACGCTATTTTCAGGCTGACGAGTTGTGGTGCTTCACCGGCAAGAAGGAGCAGAACTGCACCTACGAGGAAAAGCTTCACGGCCCGCATGTGGGAGATACATGGGTATTTCTGGTGACGGACGCAGCTACGAAACTTGTCCCGAGCTTCGTCGTGAGCCCGGACCGGGGCTTGCCCGCTGCCGAACGGCTGATGCGGGATCTGGCGGATCGCGTTGCTGTGCGGCCTCAGATTACCACGGACGGCTTGCGCTCGTACCTGTGGGGTGTCGAACGCGCCTTCGGGATGGACTGCGATTACGGGATGCTGATCAAGAACTATGCGGAGCAGGACGGGCGCCTGGAACTGATGGGGGCGCGACCAAAACCCATTTCAGGAAGGCCGGAAATGGCGCACATCTCGACCAGTTACGCGGAGCGGAACAACCTGAACTGCCGCTTGTTCATGCGGAGGCTAACGCGGTTGACAAACGGATTCAGCCGGAAGATCGAGAACCTGGAAGCGGCGCTCTGGATTTACTTCTGCCACTACGACTTTGTGCGCGTTCACCACTCGCTGAGGATGACCCCGGCGATGGCGGCGAACGTTACTGATCATCTCTGGACGATAGAGGAAATGCTTCAGGCAGGACACGAGATGGAGGGACTGGAAGGGGTAGCGGCGTAAGGCTGGAGGCGCTTTCAGGTGGACTTGGGGGCGGGAAAACTGGTAGGTTGCGGCCAGGGGAAAGAGCGAATGACCGAGCGAGAGCAGGACGCGATTATCGGAAAGGCTGCAAGGGAATACGCACAGGCGGAGCGCCGGGTGAGCCTGCTGTTCAGGAGGGCGAACAGCCTGGGGTTTTCCTTTGGGAGAATATCGTCATGCCTCAAATGTGAGCGACCTGAAGAGGTTGTGACGAGCCTCGAAAGCGTGGTTGGAAGCTTGGAAAGAGAAGGGGCTGATCTTTCGGGGATTGCGCTTGATTCCTTGAAGGAGTCAATCGCGGAGCTAAGGGACGCTGTCGCGGAAAGGGACAAGGCGCTGGAGGCGAAGAAGACGCTCGGTGTCTAGTGGTTCGGTTTGCTGCAGCGGCTGCAGCGTTGGCCGATTGGCTTTTCATGGTGTCTGCTCGATGCGGGGTTTGTCGCCGAGGCTGATCTTGAAGTTGAACTCCTGCGCCTGGTCTGCCGGGTCATCTCCCAGGAAGCTTGAGCTTTCCTTTTGGAAGGAATAGGTAAGGCGAACGCGGGCGGTGCCGCGACCCTTGCGGACTTCCGAGCGGTACGCTGAATAGGCATATTGGTGGCCGTCGTAATCCCACTCCCTCGTATGGCCGGCCACAAACGGATTGCCTTTGGGGTCAACCAGCAGCAAAAGTAGTTGGGCGCTCTGGCCGCTAACGAGCATGACACCAGCCTCGCCATTTCTCCAGAGGACATTCGGAACGGTGAGATAAGCCTCCCCGTCAGAGCCGAAATAAGTGGCCTCCGCTCTCAAGCCACGAATGTTTCCTCGCGGTTGAGCGTTCGAATCGTTCGCGACGGATACCAAGAAAGCTTGGTGGCTACGCCCTGGTCCTACGTGGTTGGGGACGGAGAAGTCGCAGGTTTCGATGGAGCAATGGGTCACCATGAGTGGGAGATTCAACACGGGGGGCAAGTTAGCTTTGGTCGGCCACAGCACGACGGCGGAGAGGTAGAGGACGCAAGCTACCGTAACAACCAGATCAAGATGCGCAGGCATGAACGCTGTCAAAGAGTCCGCCTTGTGAGTGAGGAAATCGAGGGTGGAGGCGGTCTCCGCGGCCTTCCAAAGCCAGGTGGCGGCCAAGGCGCACCACCCGAGGCTTGCGGATTTGCCCAGCAACCGCCTGAGTCTGCGTAACCATTCGATCTGCAGCTGTGTGCGCATCCCGGCGAGGCTACCATAAAAGTGGTGTCGCTGCCATATCGGGCTTTCAAGCTATAATCCCCCATGACCCGCCTGGGGTCTATTGCCCTCTATTCCACAGGCTTGTTAGAGTAATGAGTCGGACATTTATGAAAGGACGCGATGGCGGAGGCGCAAGTTGGAGGGAGATTCGTTACCAAAGTTGGTGGAATTGATGGCTCATTTAAGAAGTCCCGAGGGATGCCCCTGGGACCGGGCGCAGAATTACGATAGCGTCAAAGGCTTGCTTCTTGAAGAAGCCTACGAGGTGATCGACGCGCTCAACCAACGGGACTTTGAGGCGGTTGAGGAAGAACTCGGCGACCTGCTCTTTCAGGTGGTGTTTTATTCACGGCTGGCGGAGGAAGACGGCAGGTTCGATATCGACCGGGTGATCGAGGGCGTTCACAGGAAACTGGTGCGGCGGCATCCGCACGTCTTTGGTGAAAAGCGCGCCCGCACGGCGGAGGAAGCTCTTGCAAGCTGGACCGCCGTCAAGAAGAAAGAGAAGGGAACGGACTCCCCAAGCTCCTCCATCATGGACGGCATTCCGGCTTTGCCCTCGACCCTTGAAGCGCACGAGCTTGGGTTACGAGCTTCTGAGGCAGGCTTTGACTGGGCCAAGGTTGAGGACCTTCTCGACAAAGTTGAGGAAGAATTAAGGGAGTTCCGGAAAGAACTTGTTTCGAATCCGCAGAACGGAGACCGAAAGCTCGAAGAGGAGTTGGGCGACCTCCTCTTCGCGGTCTCGAACGTGGCCCGGCGAGTTCACTCGGACCCGGAAAGCTGCCTGCGCGGGGCGAATCAGAAGTTCCGGCGGCGTTTCAAGGCGCTTGAAGATGAATTGGCAAAGCGCGGGAAGACGGTTCGGGACAGCACACCGGAAGAACTGGACGTTGTTTGGAAACGGGTCAAGACGCGGGAAAATCTATGAACAACATCGATCGGGTGCGGAGACATGTTTGGTTCCGGCATCGGGCGCGTCCACAACATCGCCATGTCTTTTCTGCCAGGAGATGCTTCTGCCAGCCGCCCTTACTGGCAACCAGACATCATTGAACTCGAAGCAACGGTTGCCGCAAGGGGCGCCATTCCGGTTCTGAATCCCGCCGACGTTGGGTATGCGCCGGACCTTTCGCGCATCGCGGAGGTTGCCGTGCGCAAGGAGCTTTTTGAAAGCCGCACCTGCCCTTGCCGCCGAGCGCCCAAAGACTTCACTTTCACGCCAACGCCATCGCCTGATGCACCTCGGCATGCTGGCCGCCGTTTCCTGCTGGGCGGCCAACATGGTGGCGATCAAGGAGGCATTGTTTGGTTTCACCCCTCTGGCGTTGGCGCAAGTCGGCGCTCTTCTTACCGCTTTACTATTTGGAATTCTTTTCCTTTCTCGGGGAATCCTCGGCGGCGCGCGGATTCTCCGCGGGGTGTATGTCACTGAACAGGAGCGGGAAGATCTTGAGGCACCTGAAAAGGTCGCCGATCCTGCCGGCAAGGCTGTTGAATAGCCGATGTTGGCAATGCGTCCTGAGTGCTGAAGTTCTTACGTCCAGGGCGAGATGGGCTGGGGGCGCCGCCGCGTGGGCAGGATCACCGCGAGAATTATTCCCACCAGGAAGCCTCCCACATGGGCCCACCATGCCACGCCGCCGTGCGTGGCGGATTCAATCGCCAGCATTTGAAAGCCGGCAATGAACTGAATCAGAAACCAATACAATAGAACCAGCAACGCCGGCAGTTGAACCGTCCAAAAGAAAAAGAAGAGAGGGATCAAGGTGGTGATGCGAGCGGTCGGGAAGCTGATCAGATAGGCGCCCAGGATGCCGGCAATGGCGCCGCTCGCGCCGATGGTGGGTATCCGCGAGCCCGCGTTGAAAGCGATGTGGGTTATTGCAGCCCCAAGCCCGCTGAGGAAATAGATTCCGAGGAACATGGCATGGCCGTAGCGGTCCTCCACGCTCCGCCCGAAGACAAAAAGGAAAAGCATGTTGCCGATTAAATGCAGCCAGCCGCCATGGATGAACATGGAAGCAAAGACGGGAACCATGAAGCTTGCGAGGCTTGTGATAACAATCCCGTGCGGCGTGCTATAGCGGGCCGGAACGAGTCCGAAAATGAAAACCAGCTGGTTGAGCTGCGAGCCGAGCGACAACTCAAATATGAAGACTGCGGTGTTGACGGCAATCAAGGCCAGAGTCGCAAACCAGAAAGTCTGGCGCCGGATATGGTCGTTCAGGGGAATAGGAATCATGCGGATGGCATTCTAACCTGACGACCTCTTCCACCCAAGAAAATTCAGAAGGCGGAATGAAACGGCATTGGATTCCTCATCTCTGGTAAAAGGCCGCGAACGATCTGGAAACCAGGCATTTCGACCTCGGGAACGTTGACCTTGGTTCCGGGCGTTCGTTATACTGCTGGCAGTGAGATCGAGGGTGCGTATCCGGCCGGTATTTGGCCCCAGGATGTTGCGGCCTATCTCGATCGTCCTCGAATAGGATTTAATGAAGCGAACTCCCTTAATCAAAGAGTTAACCGCCATCATGGGGCGCGAAGCCGTTCTCTCTCGCCCTGAAGATTTGATGCTTTACGAGTACGATGCCCTTTCGGCATTGCGCACACCGGACGCCGTTGTCTTTCCAACCACCACGGAGCAGGTTGTCCGGCTGGTCAAACTGGCGGCGGATCAAAAAACTCCCATTGTTCCCCGGGGCGCCGGGACGGGGCTGAGCGGCGGCGCGGTTGTGACGGAGGGGGGGATCGTTATCAGCCTGGCTCGGATGAAGAAGATATTGGAGATCGATCTTGAGAGCCAGCGCGCACGCGTGCAGCCGGGCGTTGTGAACACCGATCTTTCGCTCGCCGTAGCGGACGGCGGCTTTTACTATGCTCCTGATCCTTCCAGCCAGAAGGCCTGCACGATTGGCGGCAACGTCGCGGAGAATTCCGGCGGGCCGCACACGCTGGCTTATGGAGTGACCACGAATCACGTTCTGGGTTTGGAAGTGGTGCTGCCGGATGGCGAAGTGATCCGCGCGGGCGGCAAGTGCTGGGAGACGCCGGGTTACGACTTGACCGGCCTCCTGGTCGGCTCCGAAGGAACCTTGGGGATTGTGACGGAGATTACCGTCCGCCTGATGCGCAGGCCGGAAGCGGTGGAAACCATGGTGGCGATTTACGACCGCGTGATGGACGCCACCCGGACCGTGGTGGCGATCACTTCCGAAGGCATCACGCCGGCGGCGCTTGAAATGATGGACGGCTTTACGCTGCGGGCGGTGGAGCAGGCGACGCACGCGGGATACCCGATGGATTCGGCCGCCGTCCTGCTGATTGAAGTCGAGGGGCTCGGTGAGGCCGTAAGCGAGCAGGCGCGGCAGATTGAAGCCGTATGCGGCAGGAACAACGTCCGAGCAGTCCGGCGGGCCAAGACGCCCGATGAGCGGGCTTTGTTCTGGAAAGGCCGCAAAAACGCTTTTGGCGCCTTGGGGCGGATCAGCCCAAATTACTACGTCCAGGATGGAGTGATCCCGCGCACCCGCCTTCCGGAGATGCTTGAGTACATTGAGGCGGTCGGGCGGAAATACGATCTGCGAATCGGGAACATCTTCCACGCCGGGGACGGCAACCTGCATCCGCTGCTGATGTTCGACGCTCGCGACCGCGATCAATCTCAACGGGTGGTCAAAGCGGCCCAGGAGATCATGGGCCGGTGCGCGGAGCTTGGCGGTTCGATCACCGGCGAACACGGCGTGGGCGTTGAGAAGAACGAACTGATGCCGCTCATTTTCTCCGAGGATGATTTGGAAATTCAACGTCAGATCAAGAGCCTGTTCAATCCCTCCGGCTTGTTCAATCCGGGCAAGGTCCTGCCTACCGGAAAAATGTGCGGCGAAATTCGCGTGCAGGTCGGGTCGGGAGCGTAGAAATTGGCCATAGCGGCGGATGTTGTTCGGGCGGGATTTGCGGGCATCGTCGGGGAATCGCAGGTCTTGTACGGAGAGCCGGCATGCGCGGGCCTTCGCGTTGACGGCAGGCTTCCGCGCTGCGTGGTCTATCCTACTTCGGCGGAGCAGGCTGCTCAGGTCTTGAAATTCGCCGCCGAGAACGGCCTGGCTGTCATCGCCATCGGCGGCGGCAGCAAGCTTGGCATCGGGAATCCTCCCCAAAAATACGATGTCGCCTTGTGTCTTCGGGACATGAAAAAGACCCTGCACTACGAGCCGGCCGATTTGACGGCGGGCGTCGAGGCGGGAACGACCTTCCAGGAGTTCCAGGATCTTCTCCGCCGTGACGGCCTCTGGCTTCCGCTGGACCCGCCGGGGCGCGAACGGGCCACGCTGGGTGGCATTGTGGCTGCGAACGCCTCGGGCCCCCTGCGCCAACTCTACGGCACGCCGCGCGATATGGTGCTGGGGATGCGGATTGCGACGACAGAGGGCAAAGTTGTCAAGACGGGCGGTCGCGTGGTCAAGAACGTGGCTGGGTTCGATCTTGGAAAGCTCCTGATCGGATCGTTTGGCACCCTGGGCGTGATCGTGGAAGTCAATTTGAAGCTTTTCCCTATCCCGGCGGAGCGTGAAACCTTTATCCTTTCTGCGGGTACGCTGGGTATTGCCAGGGATTTGCGGCGCAGAATATTGAATTCGCCGCTTGAGCCCGCCCGGCTGGTTCTTCTTGATGCGGAGGCTTCCAACCTGATCCGGCCTGTGGCCAGCTTGGATTCTGCGGCGCGCGAGCCGGAAATCTGGGTTGAGGCAAGCGGATCGAAAGCCGTGATCGACCGCACCCGGAAAGACCTGGAGGAGTTGGGCCGCGCGGTGGGAGCCAAAGTGCAGTTGTCGGATCAGGAAGGCAGCCGGGCGAGTTGGCGTCTGATTGCCGACTTCAGCAACTGGTTCCATGTAACTTCTCCCGAGTCGTTGGTGCTGAAGGGGACGATGCCGACCGCCCATTGCGAAGAGTTCTTGAGCTTGGCGCAACAGGAAGCCGGGAATGAGAAGGTCAAAGTAACCAGCATCACCCAGGTGGGAGTCGGCATCATGGTTCTTGGATTGGTTGGTTCCAATGGGGCCAATCCGATGGTACCCTTGGTGACTCGGCTCAGAAAGTCCCTTGAGAAGCTGGGCGGAGCGTTGACGGTGATTGCGGCTCCTGTGGAATTCAAGGAGCAGGTGGACGCCTGGGGAACGCCCGGAAGCGGCTTGAAAATGATGCAGAAGCTTAAGGCCGCCTGGGACCCGAAGGGAATTCTTGCGCCCGGCCGGTTTGTGGGCGGGATTTGAAGAAGATGGATTCATCTCAGCGGTTTTTCCGCTTGTGGAATCATGATTGAAGTTGAGAACAAAGCGGCTTCCAAGCCCAGCGCTTATGGGCCGGGCGAAGCTCCGGAGTGGGAATTTTATTCCAAGTGCATTCATTGCGGCCTGTGCCTCAATGCCTGCCCCACCTATCGCGAGCTTGGCCTGGAGATGGATTCCCCGCGCGGGCGTATCTACCAGATGATCCAGGTCGAGCGCGGCCGCCTGCCTCTGGGCGATAACTTTGTCAAGCATATCGATCTGTGCCTGGACTGCCGAGCGTGTGAAACGGCGTGCCCGTCCGGGGTCGAGTATGGACGGCTGGTAGAGACCGCTCGCTCTCAAATTAACCAATACTACCGGCGCTCGCGAGTGGGGACCTGGGCGCGGCGGTTCTTCTTCCACCGACTGCTTCCCAACCGGCGATTGCTCAATCGCCTGGGCAATCTGCTCTGGCTGTATCAGAAGTCCGGGCTGGAAAAACTGATTTTGCACTCGGGCGTCCTCAAGCTTTTTCCCATGCGCCTGGAGCGCGTGGCCCATCTTTCGCCCCGGATGGAGAAACCGTTCTTCACCGGGCAGTTGGGCCGGGTGGTCAAGCCGAGCGGCGAGACGCGATATCGCGTGGCGTTTTTTGCCGGCTGCATTGCCAACCTGGCGTTTGCCCGGCTGAATGAGGCGACGATTCGGGTGCTGGCCCGCAACGGATGTGAAGTCACGATTCCCGAGGCGCAGGGATGCTGCGGAGCCTTGCACGTGCATGCGGGGATTCGAGACCTGGCCCGGGACCTGGCCAAGCGAAACATCCAGACTTTTTTGGAGGGCGGCTATGACGCCATCATCACCAACGCCGCAGGCTGCGGATCGGTGCTGAAGGAGTATCCGCTGCTCTTTGAACGCGAGGAGCGCGAATTCTACGACCGGGCCTGCGAATTCACGTCCCGCATGCGGGACGTGACGGAGTTTCTGGCCGGGATCGAATTCAATCGGGATTTCAAAACGCTCCGGGCGCGGGCCACTTATCAGGACCCGTGCCACCTGGGCCACGCGCAGGGCATTCGGAGCGCGCCCCGGCAACTGCTTGCGGCCATCCCCGGCTTGCAGCTTGTGGAGCTGAAAGAATCGGAAGTGTGTTGTGGCAGCGCCGGGATTTATAATGTGGTCCACAACGAAATAGCTGAGCGGCTTCTCGCAGCCAAAATGCGGCGAGTGGACGAGACTGGGGCGGAGCTGATCCTGACGGCGAATCCCGGCTGCCTTTTGCAGTTGTGCGCCGGAGTGGCGCGGTCCGGGCGGCAGCGCCGGGTGATGCACGTGATTGAGCTGCTCGACGAGGCCTACAGCGAGAAACTTCCAAGATGGCGGGGCGCAAGCTGACAGATTGCAAAAGCCGCGCGGGGCAACGGGGCGGGGCGCATTCATAATAAATCGACCGTTTGTCGTTTGCCCGGCGGAATGAGCCTTTGGCCTCTTGCAATACCTGGCGGCTTGGTTTTTAATCTTTGACTGATTATTCAACAGGAGCTGATGATGAGCGATAAAGGGGCGGCTACGCAGGAGAAACTGGAAGCTTTGTTGAAGGAGGCCCGGAGCTTTCCGCCTTCGGAAGAATTTCGGGCTCAAGCGAACGTCGCGGACCCTCAGATTTACGAGGCGGCGCGGCGGGACCTGGAAGGATTCTGGGCGGAAGAAGCGAAGCGCCTCGACTGGTTCCAGCCCTGGAGCAAGGTGCTTGAATGGAATGCGCCGTGGGCCAAGTGGTTTGTGGGCGGCAAGCTGAACGTGACCTATAACTGCGTTGACCGGCACGCGAAATCCTCGCGCCGCAACAAGGCCG
Source organism: Acidobacteriota bacterium (assembly GCA_021784615.1). Classification (GTDB taxonomy): domain Bacteria; phylum Acidobacteriota; class Terriglobia; order UBA7540; family UBA7540; genus JAMCXS01. The sequence continues at coordinate 9,809 of JAJYHU010000278.1, forward strand.
CGATCATCTGGGAAGGCGAACCCGGAGACACGCGCACCCTGACGTTTGCGGACCTGGAGCGCGAAGTGAACCGCTTTGCCAACGCCCTTAAGTCTCTGGGCGCCAAGAAGGGCGACCGGGTGGCGATTTACATGGGCATGGTGCCGGAGCTGGCCGTGGCCATGCTGGCCTGCGCCAAGATCGGCGCGCCGCACAGCATCGTGTTCGGCGGATTTTCGGCGGAATCTCTCCGGGAACGGATCAACGACGCGCAAGCCAAAATTCTGGTCACCTGCGACGGAGCGTGGCGCCGCGGCGGCGTGGTGCCCTTGAAGGCCAACGTCGATGACGCCCTGACCGGCACGCCCACCATTGAAAAAGTGGTGGTGGTGGAGCGCGTGGGCAAAGCCGCGCAAATTCAGATGAAGCCGGAGCGCGATTTCTGGTGGCATAAACTTATGGAGAACGCTTCCGACCAGTGCGAGCCGGAACCGATGGATGCCGAGGACATGCTCTACATCCTCTACACGAGCGGCACCACGGGAAAGCCCAAAGGCGTCGTCCACACGACGGCCGGCTATCTGTTGGGAACTTCCACCACGCACCGCATGATTTTTGACATCAAGGAAGATGACGTCTATTGGTGCACGGCGGATATCGGCTGGGTAACGGGACATTCGTACATTGTTTACGGGCCGCTCGCAAACGGCTGTACTACGCTGATGTATGAAGGGAGCCCCGACTTTCCCGACCGCGGCCGCTTCTGGTCGATCGTCGCCAAGTACGGCGTCAACATTTTCTATACCGCGCCCACCGCCATCCGCAGCTTTATGCGCTGGGGAACGGACTGGCCCGCGAAGCACGATCTCTCCACGCTGCGCGTGATCGGGACGGTCGGCGAGCCTATC
>JAJYHU010000110.1 GCA_021784615.1 Acidobacteriota bacterium
TCTGAATTACTACTGGTTTGAAGAGCCGATCTTTGACGTGGATTTCCACGGTCTTCGGAAGCTGACGGAGCAACTGGACATCCCCATCTGCGGAACGGAGGTCATCCCCGGACATCACTATTCGGCAGCGGAGTGCATCGCGACGAAGGTGGTGGATATCGTGCGGACGGACGTCTCGTGGAAGGGCGGGGTGACGCCGGTGATGAAGACTGCGCACCTGGCGGAATCTTTTGGCGTGCAGTGCGAACTGCACACAACCATTTATCATCCTCTCGAAGTTGTGAACCTGCATTGTTGCTGCGCCATCTCCAACTGCGAGTTTTTCGAACTCCTCTATCCCCTGGCTCCGATGGAATTGGGGATGAGGAGCAAGCTCAACATTGATCCTGAAGGTTACGCACATCCTCCAGAAACTTCCGGAATCGGTCTGGACCTGGACTGGGGCTTCATTGACGATTGTACTTTGCAGAAATTGTAAGATAGCCGAGAACAGTGGTGAGCTTGTATGTCTTGAAGAAGAGGATTCGAACGCAGTACACCCCATTTCAGAGGGCAAATCCTGCTGAGACCGAGCGCTCGCAGACAGGGCAGCGCGGCGTACACTCCGATCAGGCGGGAGTTGCGCCAAAGACGTCCCGGCCAGGATGCAGAATCCCGCGGGAGCCTCTTAAGCCATGCTGCTGAAACTTTATCAGTGGATGCCGCCGGAAGCGGGAAAGATCCTGCTCGTGCTCTTTCTGTCTTTTCTAATTGGGCTCGAGCGGGAGGAACGCAAGGTCAAGGGGGAGCAATATGCCTTTGGCGGCGTGCGGACCTTCCCTCTGATCGGACTGATAGGCTATTCGATGGCTCTGCTGTCAGGGGGACAACTGCTGCCGGTGACCATGGGCTTTGTGGTGATCGCCGGATTCCTGCTGCTTTCTTATTGGCACAAGCTTGCTTCCCCCGGGGTTGCCGGCGTCACAACGGAAATGTCAGGCCTGACTACGTACCTAGTGGGAGCGCTCATCTACTTCGGGCACTTCTGGATCGCCACCACGCTGGCCGTCGCGAGTGCCCTGCTGCTCGAGTTGAAGGCCGGTTTAGAAAGTCTGACAAAGCGAATCCCGCCGGATGAGATTCTTGCCTTCACGAAATTCCTGCTTTTGAGCGCGGTCATTCTGCCGGTATTGCCGAACAGCCAGTTCGGCCCCTTCCACATCAATCCGTTCAAGACCTGGCTTGTGGTGGTGGCCGTCAGCGCGGTCTCCTACGCAAGCTACGTCCTTCAGCGGCTTACCAAGGGGCACGGAGGAGTGATCCTGTCGGCGATTCTTGGCGGGGCGTATTCCTCCACAGTGACGACGGTGGTCCTGGCAAGGAGATCTTCACAGCAGGAACGCTCCCACCTTTTTTCCGGCAGCATCCTGATCGCCTCCGGGATCATGTACCTGCGCTGGGTGGCGCTTTTGGGGCTCTTCAACCATGAGTTGATGCTGAAGCTCGCACCCTCGTTCCTTATTCTGGCGGGCCTGGCGACGGGCGTGGGCTGGCTTTGGTCCCGCAGACCCGATGCGAGCACCGAAGAAGTGAAAAGAGAATTCGAGCCGAAAAATCCGCTGGAACTGGGTGCGGCCTTTCTGTTCGCTTTTTTCTTCCTGGCCGTGCTGGTCGCCACCCAGTTGGCGGTGGTCCATTTGGGACATGCCGGCGTGTATGGCCTGGCGGGAATCATGGGAGTCACGGACGTCGACCCCTTCATCCTGGGGATGACCCAGGCGGCCGGCAGTTTGACGCCTTTTCAGGTGGCCTCGGTAAGCGTGCTGATTGCGGCGGCAAGCAACAATATGATCAAAGGAATCTATGCGTATGTTTTTTCATCTCGCCGGACAGGAATTCAAAGCCTCTTTCTTCTGATAGGCTTGGGCGTGGCTGGTCTTGCGCCCTTGCTATGGTTATTGAGGTAGTTCAGGCGCTCCTCCCGAATGCAAGTGAGAACGCCGTTCCTACCAGCAAACCAAACCTTCTCAAACTACAACCGTAAAGCTACCTTTGGCGCTCCCGCTCCTGATACGCTTGCCAGAATTTTCATGATTTTTCCCTCAGTGGTCCTGGCGATGAGTGTGGCCCCGACTTGCCCGGCACCGAATCCCGGTCCGGACGGCCTCGGGGCCAGAACAGTGCTCCACGGGCCGTCTTCGCAGACGGCGATATTGAAAGGCGCGCAGTAAGGTAATTCTTTCTCCGCAGTCAGCGCATGGTACATAAGCAACGGATCCCAAACCGTAAAGACCGTGCATTTGGAGACTGGAAGCCCAAGCTTTCGCTGAACCTCGCGATGGACAGCAAGTTCGGAAACAACTTCCAGACCCGACTGTCTCAGAGTTTCCCGAAGCACGCTGGAGCAATAGTCAAACGGAAGCCGGCTATGTACTGAAATCATGTTGCGCTGCTCTTGCATTGCCTCGGCTCCTTCCATTTTCCACACTTGTAAATTGCACTCCTCTTGCCAAAGAACGGTTCAGACCCGTCTGGATCGCTAACTACAGTGAAATGCGTCGGTTCACCTGACATCTGTGCTGCCTGGCCTTGGCAGTAGAGTAGGTCCGGAGGATTGGCTGTTTTAAGGCACCGCATGCCGCAATAGGGGCCACGCCGCGAACATCTTGCGAGGACAAGAAGGAATATTGAAGGTATGAGCTGAGCAGGAGCTGGACTGCACGGGGGAAGTTGGCACGCAACCTCGGGCGGCAACCAATTAGTAATTCAGGTTGGGAGTTTATGAAATAGGAGAGCAAATCGAAGGCGGGTCTCTGCCGACAGGCATCGACCCACCCGTGGAGCACTATTACATCCCGAGCTATTGTTGGTGGCCTGCCGGCGCTGAAGACGCGCTGCCCGATTGATTGTCAGGGCCAGGTGCTATTGGAGAATTGGTTCCAGCAGCCTCATGGCAACGCTTCGCACCTGCACTACTGCCCATACCGGTCATCGCGCGCACGTTCATGTGATGACTGGTTATCATTCCGTGCATGGCCATCATCCGGCCCATGCCCATATGCTGGCCCACGTTTTGCATTGCGCACACGCTGTTTGTTCGGGCTGCTGGATTCGCAGAATCCTGCTTTGCCAGTAGCACCATCAACGAGCCGCCAAGGATGATTGCCGCGATCAAAGCTGCCGTCTGAGTTACACGTTTTGTCATTGGTAATGCCTCCTTTAATAGATTCCTTTTGTTCCTGCTAAATACCATCGGCGATGCCTTCGTGGGGGGATCCCTTGCGCTCCCTCGGCTTCGGTAGCTCGCCCGGTAATAGACCGCTGTGGATTAGACCCACCGTGGCAGTGTGTCAAATTTCGCATAGCTGGCCGAGAAGATGCGGTTTCCTGCCATCAGCTTTTCGACATCGAACGCGCCGCCTTGGCTCATGATTCGCGCAGCTCCATCCACTTTCCCGTCAGAAGAGGTTGCAAGGACCACGACCCTTCCACGCCGCAATCCGTGCAGGTATGCCTGCACCTCCAGCCTGGTTGCCCCAATGCTTTCCAGTTCCCGGATTGACCCAGCTTCGAATTCCGCGGTTCCGACGTCCAGAGCTTCGGGATTCGGCCGACCGAAAGGCTCACCCAAAACACGGATCTCTTCAGGAAGAAAATCATTTCCCCTAAGCTCACTGACAACCTTGTTTGCCGTCACTTCATTCTCAAATAAGCCGACTGCTGTCTTCGTCATGATGCACCCCCATAATGAATTCAAACCTGATAAAGTCGCCGCAGGGCTAACTCCTGCTGTCCTGCGTCCGTCCATAGGAAGGGCAATCAGGTTGCCAATGCCTTATGGAGGTTCCCATCAGGCCTAAACGGCGTATCTTTGCGAGGTTCCAGACGCAGAGTCACAATCGCAGTCATTTCCATCGAGCCAACAGCTGGCCTATTTCAGGCAATCGATGCCTCATAAGCGCCAATCTTTGGCTTCGGGGATTCTTGTGGTAAGGTACCCACTGATAAAATGCGGTATGGACGCGGAGATCCTATGCGCTATCAATTGATGACGAAATTAGTCATTCTTGGTGCGACCATCGCTCTTATCAGTTTGCTTCACTATCACACCAGGACCCAGCACATGCTGCTTCACCTGCTGCTGCAACGGTCCTATTACATCCCGATATTGGTCGCGGCCCTCTGGTTCGGCTGGCGGGGAGGGATCCTGGCGGCAGCCGTAGTTGCCATGATCTATGCTCCTTATGTGTTCGAAGTATGGTCGAAGAACCTGGCGTTCGCGCAAGCCGCCTATAGCGAAATGATTATGTTCCCCGTAATCGGAAGCGTGACTGGGGTGCTGGCAGACATTGAAAAGAGGGAGCGCAAGAAGGTGGCGCACACGGCGCAACAGCTTGCAGAGGCAAACGTGCGGCTGCAGGCCTCCTTTGAACAACTGCGGCGTGCGGACCGGCTCTCGGCTTTGGGTGAGCTTTCCGCTGGTATCGCGCACGAGGTACGGAACCCGCTTGGCTCGATTGAGGGCGCCATTCAGATCCTTGGCAGGACAAACCTGGCGGATGAGACACGCAAAGAATTCAGCGACCTGGCGCAGACGGAACTGAATCGGTTGAAAGCGGTGGTAACGAACTTCCTCGAATTCGCACGGCCACAGCGGCCTCAACAGAGGGCGATCAATCCTGCGTCAATTCTCGAATCGGTCACCCATCTGGCCAGCGAGACTGCGAAGATGGCGGGAGTTTCGATCAACATCGATTTGCCAGACGATATACCATCGGTAATGCTTGACCCTGAGCAAATCAAGCAGGTCATGCTGAACCTCGTGATTAACGCGATTCAGGCGACGCCGCCGCGCGGAAACGTCACCCTGCGGGCGAGGATAAAAGGCAAGACACTAGCACTCGAAGTGGAAGATGAAGGAAAGGGTATTCCGCAGGAGAATCTGGAGAGGATATTCGATCCGTTTTTTACGACACGGGCCGACGGCACCGGGTTGGGTTTATCAATCGCCCACTCGATTGTCCGCCAGCACAAAGGAGCGATCGAGGTCAGCAGAAACAAGGGTAAAGGGATGACTTTTGCCGTTCAGTTGCCGCTCGGCCAGGAAGAACAACAAGCAGAAACTTTTCTTTCAGGAATTCATGATGCCTAATCGACCGATTCTGATCGCCGATGACGACGCCGGCGAGCGCCGTATCGTCCAGTTCTGGCTGGAAGAAGAAGGGTATGCGACGGTCGTGGCTAGCGACGGCAAATCTGCCTTAAAGCTGTTCGAGGAGAAGTCGCCGTGCCTGGTTGTGAGCGACATTCGCATGCCGGTACTGGGAGGTCTGGATCTGCTGGCCCATATCAAAGCTGCCGAGTCGGATATGCCGGTGATTTTGATGACTGCGTACGGAACCGTCAGCGACGCTGTGGAAGCCATGAAACTGGGCGCGGCAGATTACCTATTGAAGCCTCTTAATGCCGATGAGTTGAAAGTCGTTGTCCGACGTGCCCTGGAGCGCCAGAAGATCCTGGACGAAAATCGCTATCTGCGAGAGTTCGCCGGAAAGGCATTTCGGTTTGAGAACCTGATTGGCCAATCGAAGAAAATGCGCAATGTCCTGGAGATCTGCTCGCGTGTGGCCCCCCGGGATTCCACCGTCTTGCTCACCGGCGAATCGGGCACGGGAAAAGAGGTTCTGGCCAAGGCCATTCATCAGAACAGCCTGCGAGCGGACAAACCTTTTGTGGCGGTGAACTGCGGCGCGCTGCCGGAAAGCCTGGCCGAATCAGAGCTTTTCGGGCATCGCAAGGGCTCCTTTACGGGCGCCTTGAGTGATCGTGCGGGAAAGTTTGAAAGCGCCAATCAGGGTACGATTTTCCTGGATGAGGTTGCCGAACTGCCCCTGAACCTGCAGGTCAAACTCCTGAGGGTGGTTCAGGAACATGAGATTGACAAGATCGGATACCCACAGCCGATCAAAGTGAACGTGCGCATTCTGGCAGCGACTAACAGGGACCTGACAAAGCTGGTGGAAGACAGAGCGTTGCGGGAAGATCTTTACTATCGCTTGAGCGTGATTGTGATCGAAGTTCCTCCGCTCAGGGAACGCCGCGACGACATTCCTCTTCTTGTCGACCACTTCCTTGGCCGGCTTGCCGAACAATACAACCAGCCACGCCTCAAGCTTTCCGATGAGGCGATGGAAGTGATGATGCGTTACGACTGGCCGGGCAATGTGCGCCAACTGGAAAACCAGATCGAGCGTCTGGTCACGCTTGCTTCGAGCAACGTCATTGCGGTGGAAGATCTGCCGGGCGAACTCCGAGAGACCGGATCGCGGGTGTCAAGAATTCGCCTGGCGCTGCCCGATGACGGTATCGATCTGGAGGAGGTGGAAAGAGAGATACTCCTTCAGGCCCTCGAAAAGAACGACTGGAACCAGACCCGGGCTGCCCAGTATCTCAATATTACGCGGAAGACACTCATCTACCGGATGGAAAAGTTTGGCCTCGACCGGGGCGAACAAGTTGAACCTCCCGCCTCAGGCATTGAGGGCTGATGCTCGATTGCTGTCGGAGTGTTCTTCGTAACCATCCGGTACCTTCACGGTTCAGCCGGCAAGCCGCGCGAGATGGAAGCCGATGTCAACGCTTTTTGACCGTGGGCTCTCTTTGTTGTGACGAACCCACACCTATCAGAAAAGCGCTGAGTGGGGCTTCGTTTCGGAGGAGCAAAACGAAGTTCAATGGGCGTGTGGGGGCCGACGTTTTCCCCGGCGTGCTCGCATTGAAATCAAGGTAAATGCGCATACAGATCTTTGTCTGCTACAAGCCGCTTACCACCCGAAGTCCAATGACGGCAGATCATGCCGGATGCGCGCAATGTAGTATTTTTCAAAGGCCAGCTTCAGATACCTGGCCCATTTCCCCCGTTTCACAATTACCTTGTTGCGTGGAGGTAAAAATGGGTCGGCAAACATGTAGAACGCGGTATCGCCGGCATCGGCGATGCAACTGGAAGGCAGCGTTAACCCATCGACTTTCACGCCACCCGCGAACTCGGCTGCGATATTGCGGGCTGCAGCCTGAGCCATCAGTTCCGTCATGTGCCCCGTCTTAGGTACCGCAACCGGTACCGGCGTGGGCTCTGGTGGAGTGATCGCCACCGCTACCCCTGCCGCGTAGACGTTTGCGAACTTCGTGCTCGCCAGTTGAGGAGTGACCGTGATGAAACCTTTCGGGTTCGCCATCCCGTCCACCCCGCGCACAAAGGGACAGCCGAGGAATGCCGGGATAACCAGTGAAAAATCGAACGCATACTCGGACCCATCAGCTAGAATCAGGTGACCAGGAACAACACTCGAGATCGGGGCATTCACAGCGGACTCGATGTGCCGTTCGGCAAACTCCTCCTGGAGCAGCCGAGGGGAAACGCCGATGCCTCCAACGCCGAAGTGGCCCAGAAACGGCTCTGGCGTAATGAATGTGATCGAGAAACGATGGCGCTTTCGGAATCTCTTCAGCATACTATCGATCATCATTACGATTTCGTAGGCGGGGCCGATGCAACTTGCACCCGCGGCAGCGCCGATGAGGATGCGCCCTTTATCGGCGGCAAGCACTTTCGCAAGGGCATCCCTAGCCGCCACCGCCTCAGCAACCGTGAAGGCAGAGCAAGTATGTCCTTCTTCAGGACCCAGGCCCGGCACGGCGGCGTAGTCGAGCTCCGCGCCAGAAGCGATGACGAGAGCATCGTAGGGATGCGCCTGGCTTGCCGTGCGAACTTCACACTTCTGAGGATCAAGCTCCTTGACCTCACCCTGAACAAAACGGATTCTCTGGCGCCGGAGTGGCGCATCCAGGTGAACCTGGAGACGCGCCGGATCACGCCAGCCCATGATCACCCACGGCAGCGAGGGTATGAACGTAAACTCTGCATCCCTCGAAATCACTGTGATCTCGGCGTCCTTCGGAAGCCGCCGGCGGAGCTCATAGGCCGCGTTGACGCCTCCGAATGAACCTCCGACAACCACGACCCTTTTGCGACCGATGCTCTTGCCAGCCATGGGCACCTCCTTTACGGGTCTTGTTGAGCGGCCGGTGACCTGATTGCCGGCCGCAATTATTGAACCCTTATGGCTTCGACCGAGCCGCGTTCTCAAGAAACTCGGTTATCATTCGGAGTGTTGCAGTTTCGGGGACCGTCTTCCCCATCGCGGCCATGTTCTTACGCATGCGCGCGACAACTTGGGGCCACTGCTGCGCCGTGTGTTGCCGGGGATCAGGCAACGCATGACATCGGGCGCAGGTGGCGGCAAACAGGATTGCGCCTTTGCTTCGGGGCGAAGGCACAGCACTCGGCTGTATAGACTTGAGGGAATGCTCCTTCAGGTATGCAACGATGATTTCCTGCTCCATAGCGGAAGGAGCCTTGATGTCCATCATCCCCATCATCCCGCTCCTGCTCGTACCCCCCATCATTCCCTTCATCCCCATTCCGCCCATATTCCCCATCATGCCCATGCCGCTCATCCGGGAACACATGGACATCCTTTGAAACATCGCGTCGGCTACTCGGGGCCATTCGGCCGCCGAATGCATCAACGGACTGGGCAGGTTGTGGCATTGAACGCAGTATCTCGCCATCAGCTTTGCACCCTCGCTGCCTGGATCGGAAAGATCGCCGGGCTTAATGCCAGGGGGCACGACACCCGACATCATCGAGCGCATCATCTGCTGCATCGAATTCTGACCTGCTGCCATCTGCGAGCCGACGTCCGAATGCTGGACTTTTTGGCCCGGCGATTCCGCCTGGGCAAACAAATAAGCAAATCCGCTCGCGGCAAGTACGAAACCAAGTAATAGATAAGTCCCTTTCCTTCGCATTTTCTCATTCTCCTCTCCCTCGAAGTTCACGCCGCCTGGTTCCCTTGCAGGTAGCGACGCCCCGCTTACTCAGCCAACTGGGTTCGATTCTCATATTCCTTGCGTTCCGGCCGCGAGCTACCCGGCAGCCGCCAATACTCCTTCTGCCGCCGGAACGGAGACGACCGTGTTGGTGATGATTCGCCCGAAGATACCCTGAACCCACCGCCGCAGCGAGTGCCGGTATTCCAACACCAGCAGCAATCCGAACATCTCGAAGAGTATCGGCCCGCCGTATTCGTCCAGGATTGCGTTGTATATCTGGTATTGCATTACCCAGTTCCGGAAACGAGCTTTCGATGTCAGAACATAAGGACTTTGTCGGCCTCCATGGTCCACTGAGTGAGTTCGTCAAGTGAGCTTCGTCTTGTTCCTTGGGCGATGTAGGCGGGTTTGATGCCGCGAGCGTCCATGCAGCTTCCGCAAATGCCGATTCTGACGTCCTTCGCGGCTAGACCCTTCAGCATGCGCTCGATGTTGTAATAGCCGTTTGGCGTTGTTTGCGCGGCCACCGCGCAAGCCGCAGCGTCCCCCATCAAGAATATTGATAGGGTAGTGTCTTCTTGCTTTGCGAGAGTCCCTGCCAGACGCAGGCCATTGTAACTACGCTCCGAACCGTAAGGCGCGTCGTTCAGTATGATCAGATACTTCATTGCGATTCCCTCCTTGTGCTCGTTTGAACCGATTCATTCACCGAATTCCGCGGATGTCACGCCACCTGTAACAAAAAATCGGACCATATCATCGGGGTTCGGTCCCAATAGCGACTGGAAGTCCATGCGACCGCCACTCCGGTACCCCGTCCTCCAGCCGCAAGGCATGAAAGCCTTTCGCTTTCAAAACCTCGACGGCCTCCGTTGCCAGAACGCAATACGGACCTCGGCAGTAGGCCACAATGTCTTGATTCCTGGGGAGCTTCGAGAGGTGTGACTTCAAATGCTTGAGAGGCATGGACAGGGCGCCCGGAATGTGCCCAGCCCGGTATTCTTCCGGTGGGCGCACATCAAGGACAACGACCTCGCCTCGGCGAACGCGCCCGATGAGAGTTCTCTTTTTCACTGGCTCAAGCCGCTCAGGGCCTTCCCGGAGCTGCCTTATAATGGATTCAACCTCCGCCAGGCGAATTTCGGCAAGCGCCCGCAGCTTCTGGAAAAACTCGCAGACCGCCAAATCCGACAAACGGTAAGTTACATACAGCCCCTGTTTTTCCGCTTCTACCAGGCGCGCGCTGCGGAGCACCTGAAGATGCTGGGAAGCGTTGGCCACTGTCAAGCCAGCCTCTCGTGCGAGAGCCTCGACCGTTCGCGGACCCTGGCACAACAAGTCCAGCAATTCGAGCCGGGGAGGGCTTGCCACCGCTTTACCAATCCTTGCGAGCTGTTCGTAGATCGTTTTCTGGACGGGGGAGGATGTACTCATAGAGTATTCAATTGGATACTAAACTAAAGCAAAGCTTCGGTCAAGACAATCGTCAAGTTGGCATCTACTCATATTTCCATGTTCCTGAGGTCACGGCGCCTCGACCGCCCTCAGAAACTCAAATTTCTCGATGACGGTAAACCGTTGTGCGAAACCGTTTGTGGCGGGTGAGATTGCTGCGATGTTGCGTGATATACGCAAAAGGCCAAGGAAATAGAGTTGGCATTCACGTGACTCAGTTCGCGCAACTGGTACTTAACCCGCATTAGTGTTCGTGTGAGAAAAACTTGGGCCAGAGAAGGAGGACAGCCTTTTCATGACACAGTGTAGCCAAGAAAGTTTCGAATTTCACTCCCTAAATCAGCGGGAAGTGACGGCG